>NZ_DBHIEQ010000007.1:0-28446 GCF_057250505.1 Lachnoanaerobaculum sp.
TTTTGTGGGGCTTATAAAATAATTATTTTAGGACATAATCATTTATGCTTGACATACTTTTATAAAAAATATGACAGCATTTTCTATTTCTTTTTTATTGAATAGATATAAGATAGAAAATACTAAGAGACAGTAAGTAACTGGAGTTTAGAGATAGATTTATCATTATTTTATGTAGTAAATTTATAAAGTATTAAATACTTGTGATATAATGTGTGTGAGCATAAAAATGAGTATGCAACACAAAAATCAAGTTAAAATGGAGAAATGTGGCAATGTGTGAGGCATTGGATAAAATAGAGGGAATCGGAGTTAAAAAGGGCATTTTGTTCGGTAGAGAAGAAGGTAGGATACTGAGTGTAGAGTAAGGTGAAGATTTAGTGTTCAGGCTAAACGGTATTTTAGTAAGAGAAGGAAATATAGAAAAGATTCTTAAGGCAAGCGAAGATAGGGAGTACAGGTTTGAAAAAATCCTGTCTTTTTCTATTTCAAGTATATATTGGAAATAAACTTTTCACCCTAGGGAAATAAATAAGTTTGTTCCCCTTCCTTGACTTGACCGAAATAAAAAAGTATAATCAAGTGTAAATGTCATAAACTGAATGGAGATAAAACATTGATAAAGAGTATGACAGGCTTTGGAAGAGCCGAAGAGATAACTGATGATTATAAATTGTCTGTAGAGATTAAGTCTGTGAACCACAGATATCTGGATCTGAATATAAAAATGCCGAGAAGATTTTTTCCCTTTGAAGCTGAGATAAGAAATATTATAAAAAAATATGTCTCAAGGGGAAAAGTAGACCTTTTTATAAATTATCTGGACTTTAAGGACAAGGCAAGTGGAGTATATCTGAATAAAAATATAGTAAAGAAATACCTTGATATAGGCTTGGAACTTTGCAAAGATTATAAGATTGTTGATGATTTGAAAGTGTCACATCTTTTGACACTTCCGGATGTTATCAGTATTGATGAACCCAAACTGGACGAAGAGAGGGTAAAAAGTCAACTCTTTACAGTATTGGAAGAGGCTTGTAAAGTGTTCTTAAGTACAAGAGAGTCGGAGGGTGAGAAACTCTTTACAGATATAAATTCCAAACTTGAGCTTTTGACAGATACCGCAGATAATATTAAGGAAAGATACCCGCAAGTTTTGGAAGAGTATAAGAGTAAACTTACCTTAAAGGTCAATGAGCTTTTAAGCGGAGCAAGTATTGAGGAGAACAGAATCGCAACGGAGGTGACTTTGTTTGCAGATAAAATATGTGTAGATGAGGAAGTTGTAAGACTTTTTAGCCATATAAAGGCTATGAATGATGAGATGAAATTGGATACCGGCATAGGTAGAAAACTTGATTTCCTTGCTCAGGAGATGAACAGAGAGGCCAATACCATTCTTTCGAAATCTACAGACATAAATATAGCTAACTATGCTATAATACTTAAAACGGAAATAGAGAAAATAAGAGAACAGATTCAAAACATAGAATAGAGGGAGTATGGCTGACGGAATATTAGTTGTTGTATCGGGTTTTTCAGGTTCAGGGAAAGGTACTCTGATGAAAAAGCTCATGTCGGAATATGATAATTATGCCTTGTCGATTTCTGCCACTACAAGGCCTCCGAGAAAAGGGGAAAAAGAAGGTAGAGAATATTTTTTTAGAAGCAAAGAAGAGTTTGAAAAACTTATTGCAGGTGATGAGCTTATAGAATATGCCATGTTTTGCAATAATTACTACGGAACACCTAGGGATTATGTTTTAGAGCAAAGAAAAAGCGGAAAGAATGTTATACTTGAGATAGAGGTGCAGGGAGCACTGAAGGTCAAGGAAAAGTATCCTGATGCAATGCTGATTTTTATAACTCCGCCTGATGCAAACACGCTAAAGGACAGGCTTGTTAATCGCGGAACCGAATGTGAGAATGATATAAAGGCCAGATTAAAGCAGGCCGCTTGGGAAGCAGGTTGTATGTGTAAGTACGACTATATACTTATAAATGACGATTTGGAAAAAGCGGTTAAAGAATTAAATCATATCATTGAAAGCCATGGTAACTTAAAAGTGGACAGCAAAAATTTCATAGAAAAGATAGAAAAAGACTTAAAGACAATGTTTTTGGAGGAAAAATAAATGTTACACCCATCATATAGTGAACTTATCAATGTTGCAAACTCAGACGTGGATCCGGGTGAGGCACCTGTAGTACAGAGCAGATATTCAATAGTTATTGCCAGTGCAAAGAGAGCAAGACAGATCATTGACGGTGAGATACCTGAGGTAAAGGCTGACGGTAAGAAGCCGCTTTCTATTGCTGTCGAGGAACTGTTTGAACAAAAAGTAAGAATAACAAACGATGATCCTAATAACGAAGCTTAAGAATCATTTTAATGTGCCATCATTTTCATGATGGCTTTTTATTAGTTTTTGAAAGGTTTTTATGAAAATGTCGATGGTGTCACTGGGATGTGACAAAAATACGGTTGACTCGGAAATGATGCTGGGTCTGATGAACGAAAAAGGTTTTGAATATACGGATATTGATGAAGAAGCTGAGGTAATGATAATAAATACCTGCGGCTTTATACAGTCTGCAAAGGAAGAGAGTATCAATGCTATACTTGAGGCGGCAAGACTGAAAGAGGAGGGCAATCTGAAGGCGCTTATAGTTACGGGTTGCCTTGCACAAAGATATAAGGATGAGATAATAAAAGAGATTCCTGAGGTGGACGCGTTGCTTGGTACTTCAAGTTTTGATAAGATTGTGGAAACTGTGGAAGATGTACTTGGCGGTGAGATAAAGAATGAGTTTTTGGATCTTGACAGATTGCCGTCAATTTCAAAAAAGAGGAAAAATTCTACAGGCGGATATTATGCATATTTAAAGATTGCAGAAGGTTGTAATAAAAATTGTACCTACTGTATTATACCTTCACTTAGGGGAAATTACAGAAGTTATCCGCTTGAGGACCTTATAATACAGGCAAAGGACCTTGCTTCACAAGGAATAAAGGAGCTTATTTTGGTGGCACAGGAGACTACTTTATACGGAGTGGACCTCTACAAAGAGAAGACTTTGTCGAAGCTTTTAAAGGAACTTGCTAAGATAGACGGTATCGAGTGGATCAGAATACTTTATTGCTATCCTGAAGAGATTACGGATGAGCTGATAGATGTTATTGCAAAAGAGGATAAGGTATGTAAATATCTGGATATTCCGATACAGCATGCTTCCGACAATATCCTTAGGAGAATGGCAAGAAGAACTACACATGACGACTTGGTAAATATTATAGGTAAGCTTAGAAAAAACATACCGGATATCACTCTCAGAACCACAATTATAGCAGGTTTTCCGGGTGAAACCGAGGAAGATGTCAATACTGTAGTTGATTTTATAAAGCAGATGAAATTTGAAAGACTTGGAGTCTTTACATACAGCGAAGAGGAAGATACCGTTGCGGCAGGATTTGACAATCAGATAGATGAGGACGAAAAAGAGGCCAGAAGAGACAGAATAATGAGAGTTCAGCAGGAAATCTCACAAAAAAATCTGCAAGAAAAGGTCGGAAAGACATTCAAGGTACTTATTGAAGGCAAACTTCCCGAAGAAAATGTATATTTGGGAAGAACATATATGGATGTACCGGGAGTGGACGGATATGTATTTGTAAACACTGACAGGGAATATATGTCCGGAGACTTTTGTGATGTGCTTATTACAGGTTCATCAGAGTATGATTTAATAGGAGATGCACTATGAATTTGCCTAACAAATTGACAGTTTTGAGAGTATTATTGATACCTTTTTTTGTGGCAAGTCTGTTATATAAAGGCGGTGAGTACTACAACTTTAGGATTGTCGCCCTGATTATATTTGCCGTTGCGGCAATTACAGACACTTTGGACGGTATGATTGCAAGAAAGTATAATCTTATTACGGACTTCGGCAAGTTTATGGATCCGCTGGCGGATAAGGTACTTGTATGTTCGGGACTTATTTGTTTTGTGGAACTTAGACAGTTGAGCTCTGTAGTAGTGCTGATAGTTATAGCAAGAGAGTTTATTATAAGCGGTATTAGACTTGTAGCATCGGACAACGGGGTTGTTATAGCGGCTGCAATGTCAGGTAAGTTAAAGACCGTTGTGCAGATGATTACCGTTATTTTACTTATTATCAATTTAGAGCAGCTAAGCATTGTAACAAATGTTTTTATTGTACTGATGCTTTTCCTTACAGTATTTTCACTATGTGAGTATATTATTAAGAATAAGAGTGTTATAATGAGCAGTAAATAGATGTATTTATAAAGGAGACAAAATGGATACAGTTACAAGAAATAAAACAATAAAACTCATTGGAATAACCGAAAAAGAAATAAGAGCCGATATTTCAGACTTAATGGACAATGAAGATTTGGATATTGAAATAAAGCCTTTTGATTCTAAAACTTATATAGTACTTACAGCGGATGCGGATACGGAAGATGAAGCAAAGGATATTATAAGGCCTGTTTCAAAGGAAATAAAGAAAAGACTTGGAAACTATATTTATTCCACAAAGGAGAAAAAGTCGCTTGAGATGAGTGTGGTAAGTTTGCTTGAAAAGAATGAACTTACCATATCTACCGCAGAGTCGTGTACAGGAGGACTTTTGGCAGGAAGAATAATAAATGTTCCGGGAGTATCTGATGTATACAAAGAGGGATTTATTACATATACAAACAAGGCTAAAAGAAAAACTTTGGGAGTAAATAAGGCGACACTGAAAAAATACGGTGCCGTAAGTGCTCAGACTGCAAGAGAGATGGCACTTGGTGCAGCTCTTGAAGCGGACAGTGATGTAAGTATTTCAGTAACAGGTATTGCCGGACCTGACGGCGGCACTGCACAAAAACCTGTAGGATTGGTATATATTGGAGTATGTGTAAAGAATAATGTCCATGTGGAAGAGTTCAGATTCACAGGCGACAGAGCAAATGTCAGGGAGCAGACAGTTATCTCTGCACTCGGATTGCTTAGAAAGTGTATTTTGGAGTATTGTTCTTAGCAGACTTTATTTAAGTGAGGTATATATGGTATTTTCAAAAAATTTATATCTGTCTTCAGATATAAAGAATGACTATAGAAAATATATGAGATACGTAAAGCTTAATAAAACCTCTTTTTTATTACATCTGGTTGTATTTCTTGAAGGAGAAGACAAGCTTACACTGGTGCATAATGCCGTTTTTTTAAACAGCTATAAGGATACAAATGCTTATATAGTCGGGCTTGCTCTGGGCAAAAAATCGGGAATTGAGCTTATTTCAAAAATAGTTGAAGATACCTATAAAACAAGAGGTGATTTTGAATATCACAGTTTTTTAAAATCGGAGGAAGGATGATAGGCGTATTACTTACTATATTAAAAGTTATCGGTATTATTATCCTCGCTTTGATTGCACTCGCGCTGCTTATTGTTTTGATGGTGCTTTTTATTCCGGTAAGATATAAAGGTAAAATTTATTTTAAAAAAGTACCGGATATAGATTTGAGTGTTACCTGGTTTTTTAAATTTCTTAATATCTCGCTTAAGTTTAAGGATGAGCTTGATATAAGTGCAAGGGTGGCTTGGTTTTTCACTTTATTTTCCAACAAGGAAGATTCAAATGATGAACAAAAGATAAACTCCGACAATAAAGATAATTTTGAAAAAGAAACTGAAGAAAAAAGTTTATCAAAGAAAGATGAAAACAAAGGGAAAAGTGCTTCTTTAAAAGGTGATAATGTAAAAGAAGTAAAAGAACATAAAAAAGATACACAAAACACACCACCTGTTAAAGCGGATGAGCTTAATAAACAGGAAAAAAAGCATTCCAAGGCGGTAAAAAAAGCTAAAAATAAAAAGACGGATAAGAAAAATAAGAGTCTGCCTGAAAAGATTTTGGAAAAGGTGAAAGATATTCACTATATTATCACAAATGACGAAAATAAGCTTATCTTTATGAAGATGCTTGAAAAAGTAAAAAAGATTATAGTTCATGTACTGCCAAGGAAAATATCAGGTTACTTTAAGTTCGGTTTTGAGGATCCGTCTGTTACCGGTCAGGTGCTTGAAATTCTGGCTGTATTTTATCCGCTTTATGAGGATGGTTTTGAGATTATACCGATGTTTTACGATGAGATTATAGAAGTGGATATTTCATTTAAAGGCAAATTGCGAATTTTTTATGCGGCATATATAGGACTGCTTTTATGGTTAAATAAGAAAAAGATAAAGACAAGACCCCAATAAGGGTCTTTCTTATTAGTATTTCGGAGAAAAAATGAATATACAAATATTTGGTACAAATAAGTCTTCAGATACGAAGAAGGCTGTAAGATTTTTTAAGGAGAGAAATATAAAGTTTCAGCTTGTAGATATGAAAGAAAAGGGACTTTCAAAAGGAGAGTTTAACTCAGTTATGCAGGCTGTAGGAGGATTTGAAAATATGCTGGATGAAAAGTGCAAGGATCTTGAGACTTTGACACTTATAAAATATCTTTCACAAGAAGATAAAATCCCTAAGATTTTAGAGAATCAGCAGGTACTTAAACTGCCTATAGTAAGAAACGGAAAAGAAGCGACTGTAGGTTATACACCTGATGTGTGGAAAGGATGGACATAATGAATACAGGAAGTTATAAGATAGATGAATATTTAAAAGAGTTGGCATCAAAATCACCTGTACCGGGTGGAGGCGGTGCAAGTGCAGTTGCAGGTGCATTATCTGCGGCATTGTCAAGTATGGTCTGCAATCTGACTGTAGGCAAAAAAAGCTATATTGTTGTAGAAGATGATGTAAAGAAAATACTTGAAAGCATGAATTCTCATATGGAGAACTTTATAAAGCTTGCCGACAAGGATGCCGAGGTCTTTTATCCGCTGTCACAGGCTTACGGTTTTAAGCCTAAGGATGAAATTGAAAGAGCGGAGCATGAAAAGAAAATGGAAAAGCTTTTATACGATGCGGCCATGGCGCCACTTGAAGTTATGAAGGAAGCAGGAGAGATGTTATCGGACATTGAGTTTTTGGCTAAGAACGGCTCAAAGCTTGCAGTTTCCGATGCCGGAGTGGCTGTAAGTTTGCTTAGAAGTACAGTAGGCGGAGCTATGATGAATGTGGTTATAAACTTAAAATATATGAAAGACAGAAAACTTGCCGGAGAGCTTTTGGACGAAGCAAGTGAGTTGCTTGAAAGCAATATAAAAAAAGCCGACATTATATACAGAACAGTGTTGGAGGTACTTTTATGATTTTACTATACGGAGCGGATACTGCAAATGTTATAAAAGAAGAGATTGAAAGTATGAAAAAAAGCTTAAACGGATATACTCCCACTCTCGGCATAGTAAGAATCGGAGCAAATCCTGCAGACCTTTCATACGAAAAGGGTGCAATCAAGAAGATGGAGTCGCTCTCATTGAATACCAAGGTATTTGAGTTTGACGAAAGTATCTCATCGGATGAGTTTTTGGATGAATTTAAAGAGATAAATGCCGATAAAAATATTGACGGAATACTTCTTTTCAGACCTCTTCCAAAGCATATAGATGAAAAAAAGGTGATTGACGCGCTGGATGAAAAAAAGGACCTGGACGGTATTTCATACAAGAATATAGCAAAGATTTTTGCCGGTGAGAAGGACGGATTTGCGCCATGTACCGCTAAGGCTGTAATGAAGATTATTGAGAGCAATAATATAGAGCTGGAGGGTAAGAATGTTGTTGTAGTGGGAAGAAGTATGGTCATAGGTAAGCCTGTGGCTATGATGGCGCTCAGTAAAAATGCTACAGTTACAATCTGCCACTCAAAGACAAAAAATCTGAAAGAAGTCTGCAAAAATGCCGATGTGCTTATAGTGGCGGTAGGCAAGGCAAAGATGATAAATGAGGCGTACATAGGGGATAATGCGATTGTCATCGATGTAGGAATCAACTTTGTGGACGGTAAGCTCTGTGGCGATGTGGATTTATCCAATGTAGTCAATGCCGCTATGGCTACACCTGTTCCTAAAGGTGTGGGAGCGGTGACGACATCCGTATTGGCAGAGCATCTTTTGATAGCGGCAAAAAACAAATCTTAAAATTAACAAGTTAAGATATGAAATAATAACTTAATATTTTAGATACTTGTTTTTAACTTGTAATTTGCTAGAATAGAATTATACTTACATGGCTGTCTGAAAGGAGAGCTATGAAAAAGATATTTTTGCTGATGTTTTTATGCTTTTTGCTTACTGCTTGTAAAGATAAAAGTGATATCAAATTTGAAAAAGCGGATATTGAGACCTTAGAAGAAATCAGTGAAGCTTCTTTAGAAGAGAGTGTGCTTGAGACTACCGCTGTAGAAGAGTATATTGATGTATTTGTTTCGGGCTGTGTGAATAATCCGGATGTGTATACATTAAAGAAAGGCTCCATCATAAATGAAGCTGTCAAGATGGCGGGCGGTTTCAGCGAGGGAGCCTGCAAGGATTATGTAAACCTGGCAAAAAAGCTTGAAGGCGGCGAACATATAGTTATTCCAAGTGTGGATGAGGTTGAGAGTGAAAGTTTTCAAATGCCTGTGGATGAAGCAAAAGATTCGCAAGGTGTTGCACTTGTAAACATCAATACCGCAACTAAGGAAGAGCTTATGTGTTTGCCGGGTATAGGAGAGAGAAAGGCCGATTCCATAATAGAATATAGAAAGTCAAAAGCTTTTTCATCTCCTGAGGATATAATGAATATATCCGGAATAAAAGAGGCGGCATTTAATAAGATTAAAGATAAGATTTGTATAAATTAGGAGTTAATGATGAATAAGGCACTTGTTGTAGATGATGAAAAATTGATAGTCAAAGGGATTAAGTTCAGTTTGGAGCAGGACGGCTACGAGGTGGATGTGGCCTATGACGGTAAAGAAGCTCTAAGAATGGCTAAGGAAAAAGAATATGATATAGTGCTTTTGGATGTAATGTTGCCTGAGATGGACGGTATGGAAGTCTGTCAGGCTATAAGAGAGTTTTCGGAGATGCCCATTATTATGCTGACCGCAAAGGGCACCGATATGGATAAGATACTGGGGCTTGAATACGGTGCCGACGACTATATCACAAAGCCTTTCAACATACTTGAGGTCAAGGCAAGGATAAAGGCTATAATAAGAAGAAATTCAAAAAAGTCAAAGGCGGCAGATAAAAACGACAGAATAATAGAGGTGTCCGACTTGAAGCTTGACCTTGACAGCAGAAGAGTCTTTGAAAAGGGAAAGGAAGTCAACCTTACCGCAAAGGAGTTTGATATCTTGGAGTTGCTTACTCAAAATCCTGACAAGGTGTATTCAAGGGAACAGCTTTTAAATATTGTTTGGGGCAATAAATTGCATGAGGCAGGTGATGTAAGGACTGTGGATGTACATGTGAGAAGACTTAGAGAAAAGATTGAGCCGAATCCGAGCGAGCCTAAGTATATCCATACCAAATGGGGTGTGGGATACTATTTTAAGGAATAGTTATGAATATAAATATAGTTGTGGTGGGCAGTATTAAAGAAAAATTTTATCGAGATGCCATAGATGAATATGTAAAGAGACTCTCAAGGTATGTGAAACTGAGTATTACAGAGGTAAAGGATGAAAAGACTCATGCAAATGCAAGTGCATCTGAGGAAGATAAGATAAAACAGATTGAGGCGGAGCGTATCTTATCAAAGCTTAACAACAGCTATGTGGTGGTTCTTGCAATTGACGGTAAGAAGTATACCTCGGAAAGTTTTGCAAAGAGGATGGAAAATTATGACATCTTGTCAAAGGGGAACCTCACATTTGTTATAGGAGGATCTTTAGGACTTCACGAGAGTGTACTTAAGAGAGCCGATGAAAGGCTGAGTTTTTCGGATATGACCTTTCCGCATCAGCTGATGAGGGTTATATTGCTTGAGCAGATATACAGAGCATACAGAATAAGAAATAATGAACCGTATCATAAATGAGGGCAATGCCCTCATTTTGATTTTTAAGATAAAATCAACAGCCTTGAAAATAACTTTTTGATAGGATATACTATTGTAGAAAACTAGGAGGAAATATGGTTAAATTATACAATGGCGGTGCTTACTTAATAAACGGTAATACACTTATTGAAGAAAATGATAAAGATAAAATAAAATCGGTTACAGGAAAAGAGATAGATAAGGAAGAGGCAAGAAAGGGAAGTATTGCTTATAATATATTGAAGGCTCACAATACATCGGGAAATATGGACAAGCTCAGACTTAAGTTTGATGCTATGGCTTCACATGATATTACCTTTGTAGGAATAATACAGACAGCCAAGGCAAGCGGTATGGAAAAATTTCCGCTACCTTATGTTTTGACCAATTGTCACAATTCACTTTGTGCAGTAGGCGGAACTATAAATGAAGACGATCATATGTTCGGACTTTCCGCTGCAAAAAAGTATGGCGGAATATATGTACCTCCTCATATAGCGGTAATTCATCAGTATATGAGAGAGGCGTTTGCAGGTTGCGGCAAGATGATACTGGGTTCGGATTCACACACCAGATACGGCGCTCTCGGAACAATGGCTATAGGTGAAGGCGGCGGAGAGCTTGTAAAACAGCTTTTGCAGGATACTTATGATGTAAACAGACCTGAAATAATTGCAATTTATCTGGAGGGAGCACCGAAGGCAGGTGTAGGACCGCAGGATATCGCACTTGCAATTATTGGTGCGGTGTTCAAAAACGGTTATGTAAAGAACAAGATAATGGAGTTTGTAGGACCGGGAATCGCGTCTATGACTACAGATTACAGAAATGGTGTGGATGTAATGACTACCGAGACCACCTGTCTGTCATCCGTTTGGGAGACAGATGAGGATACAAAGAAGTTTTTAAGTGTGCACGGAAGAGTCGGTGATTACAAACAGTTAAAGCCTGCAGATGTGACATACTATGACGGAGTGGTATATGTAGATCTTTCCACAATAAAGCCTATGATTGCATTGCCTTTCCATCCGAGCAATGTTTATGAGATAGATACTCTTAATGAAAACTTGGAAGATTTGTTGCATGAGGTCGAAGTTGAGGCGGTAAAGATTGGCGGAGAGGCCGGAAAGGGCTTAAAGCTTGTCGATAAAATCGAGAACGGAAAGCTTCGTGTATCACAGGGTATCATAGCCGGTTGTGCAGGCGGTACATATTCAAATGTAATGGAAGCCGCACATATTTTAAAGGGACATAGTACAGGATTTGATGAGTTTAACTTAAATGTATATCCTTCATCACAGCCGGTATTTATAGAGACTACAAGAAATGGTGCGGTAGCGGACCTTATGGAGAGCGGCGCCGTTGTAAAGACGGCTTTTTGCGGTCCTTGTTTCGGTGCGGGGGATACACCTGCAAACAACGGATTGTCAATAAGACATACTACAAGAAACTTCCCTAACAGAGAGGGTTCAAAGCCGGGTTCAGGACAGATGTCCGCTGTAGCGCTTATGGACGCAAGGTCTGTAGCGGCGACTGCAAGAAATAAAGGTATATTAACAACTGCTACAGAGTATGCCGATGACTATGTTGTGCCTGAGTACCACTATGATGATACGATATACAAAAACAGAGTATATAACGGATTCGGTAATGCACATGAGGACAGCAATCTGGTATACGGCCCTAATATCAAGGACTGGCCTGAGATGACTGCACTTACAGACAATATACTTTTAAAAGTCTGCTCAAAGATACTTGATGATGTTACAACTACAGATGAGCTTATACCTTCAGGTGAGACATCTTCATACAGATCCAATCCGCTTGGACTTGCGGAGTTTACACTTTCAAGAAGAGATCCTGAATATGTAGGCAGAAGCAAGAAGGTGGATGTTATAGAGAAGGCAAGAAGAAGCGGAGCCGACATTTTAAGGGACAATGCCGAATTAGCCGATGTGTTTGATAAGATAAAGACAATTGAAGGCTTTTCAAATATAGTTGCAAACAATACCGAGATAGGCAGCATGATTTATGCAAAGAAGCCGGGTGACGGTTCTGCCAGAGAGCAGGCTGCAAGTTGTCAAAGAGTAATAGGCGGACTTGCAAATATTGCTAAAGAGTATGCCACAAAGAGATACCGTTCAAATGTTATGAACTGGGGTATGCTGCCTTTCCTTTTGGATGCAGAACCTGATTTCGAGGTGGGAGATTATATCTTCGTACCGAATATCAAGTCTCATCTAAGGGGTGATATGTCAAAAATTCCTGCCTATATAATAGGTAATGATATAAAAGAAATCAGTTTAAACATCGCTGAAATGACTGATGCCGAAAAATCCATCGTAGAGGCAGGTTCTCTTATAAATTATAATAAGAGTAAAATAAAATAGAAAGGAAGTGTATGGATAAAAAAAACAAAAATGAATCCAATGGCCTTAATAACAGGACGATAATAATACTTATAATTGCGGCCGCCATTGCATTTTTTGCGGTAAGTCTGCTCTCAAGCAGGTTAAAGAGTGCTACCACAAAGGAAGTACCCTATACCGAGTTTATGAAAATGGTAAATGACGGTAAGGTTGAATCTGTGAAGGTGATGGCAAATTCTATTGAAATCAAGGTTAAGCCTAATCTTTCGGATTACTCATCAATGACGGTTTATAAGACTGTCAGAATAGAGGATGATACATTGGTTGACAGACTTTATGCCGCCAATGTACCTGCGACTATGGAAAGGTTTGAGACCACCTCCGCAATATTGTCGTTTTTAAGCTTTATTCTGCCGTTTATATTCTTTGTACTCATGATGAACTTCTTAATGAAGAGAATGGGCGGCGGTGGATTCATGGGAGTTGGAAAGAGCAATGCCAAGGTATATGTTCAAAAAGAAACCGGTATTACATTCAAAGATGTAGCCGGTGAGGATGAGGCAAAGGAGTCTTTGACGGAAATAGTCGACTTTTTGCACAATCCCGAGAAATATACCAAGATTGGAGCCAAGCTTCCAAAGGGCGCTCTTTTGGTAGGACCTCCCGGAACCGGAAAGACCCTGCTTGCAAAGGCTGTAGCCGGAGAAGCGGATGTGCCTTTCTTTTCACTCTCAGGTTCAGATTTCGTTGAGATGTTTGTCGGTGTAGGTGCTTCAAGAGTAAGAGACCTATTCAAACAGGCACAGGAAGCGGCACCTGCTATTATTTTTATAGACGAGATAGATGCCATAGGTAAGAGTAGAGATTCAAGGATGGGAGGAGGAAATGATGAGAGAGAACAGACTCTCAATCAGCTTCTTTCAGAGATGGACGGTTTTGACTCTTCCAAGGGACTTATAGTACTCGGAGCTACAAACAGACCTGAGATACTTGACCCGGCGCTGCTTCGTCCGGGCAGATTTGACAGAAGAGTGATTGTAGAAAGACCGGACCTTAAGGGTAGAGTTGCAATCCTTAAAGTACATTCAAAAGATGTGTTGATGGATGACTCTGTAGACCTTGAGGCTATCGGACTTGCAACATCAGGTGCGGTAGGTTCCAGCCTTGCAAATATGATAAATGAGGCTGCCATATTGGCTGTAAAGAAGGGGAGAAAGGCTGTAAAGCAAAAAGACCTTTTTGAAGCCGTAGAGGTGGTACTTGTCGGCAAGGAGAAAAAGGACAGAGTACTTAATCAGGAAGAGAGAAGGATTGTGTCATACCATGAGGTGGGACATGCTCTTATATCGGCTCTTCAAAAGAACTCCGAACCTGTTCAAAAGATTACCATTGTACCGAGAACTATGGGAGCCTTGGGCTATGTAATGTATGTGCCTGAGGAGGAGACATATCTGAAGTCTAAAAAAGAACTTGAGGATATGATTGTAAGTACTCTCGGAGGTAGAGCGGCGGAGCAGATAGTATTTGAGTCTGTGACAACAGGTGCTTCAAATGATATTGAAAAGGCCACTTCTATTGCCAGAGCCATGGTTACTCAATACGGTATGAGCGAGAGATTCGGCCTTATAGGTCTTGCAAAGGTTGAGAACCAGTATCTCTCAGGCAGAGCTGTACTTGACTGCGGAGATACTACAGCTACCGAAATAGACAATGAGGTAATGAGAATCCTTAAAAACAGCTATGATGAAGCTCTTAGAATACTCAGTGAAAACAGAGATGTAATGGATAAGCTGGCTGAATTCCTTATAACAAAGGAAACAATAACAGGCAAAGAGTTCATGAAGATTCTAAGAGAGATAAAGGGACTGCCGGAAAAGGTTGAAATAAAGAAGGCTATATTGGTATAAAATAAAGATGCCGGATTGGAAGGTCAATCCGGTATTTTTGTATACTGTTTTGAGTTAGTAGGGGATATAGAAAATAAAATCTGATAACAGTATAATATTAAGCGAGTAAAGTTTTTAAAGGGGTGTTTGTATGTCGATAATTAAAATTGAAAATCTTACTTTTTCATATTACGGATATATAAATCCTATATTTGGAGAAGTCACATTTTATTTTGATACAAACTGGAAAACCGGTTTAATAGGCAGGAACGGGATTGGGAAATCAACTCTGTTTAGATTACTTTTGGGAGAGGAGGAGTATAAAGGAGAAATAAGTAAAAGTGTGGAATTTATCAAATTTCCACCGGATATATCAGATACATCAAAAACCGTCATAAAGTTATTTAAGGAGCTGACAAAAGATGTGGGAGAGTGGAGATTTTTGCGGGAGCTTAATTTATTATATATAGATGAATCTCTTATATACAGAGAGTTTGAAACCTTGTCTAAGGGGGAGCAGACAAAAATTCTACTGGCTGTTTTATTTACAAATGAAAAAGATTTTTTGCTTATTGATGAGCCTACAAATCATTTGGATATTGAAGGTAGAAAAATTGTCAGTGAATATTTAAAGAGTAAAAAAGGTTTTTTGCTTATATCACATGATAGAGATTTTTTGGATGGATGTATTAATCATGTTATTTCTATCAATAGAAGCTCTATTGATGTTCAAGCCGGAAATTTTACATCATGGTATGAAAATAAAATGATGAAAGACAGTTTTGAAATCACCCAAAATGAGAGACTAAAAAAAGATATCAAGAGATTAAGGGAAGCATCAAAGCAGAGCAAGAGTTGGTCGGACAAGATTGAAAAAACAAAAAAGGGTGTAAAGGTATCAGGTGTAAAACCTGATAAGGGATATATCGGGCATCAGTCGGCAAAGATGATGAAGAAATCTAAAAATCTGGAAAACAGGCAAAATAAGGCAATAGAAGCAAAACAAAAATTATTAAAAGATATTGATACAAAGGAAAGCTTATTGATTAATTGCTTACAGCATCATAAAGATACTCTAATCTCAGTCAGCAATTTATCGGCATATTATGGAGAAAAGCAGATATTAAGCAATCTAAGTTTTGAAATAAAGCGGGGAGATATACTGGCTGTATATGGCAAAAACGGTAGCGGAAAATCTACATTGATTAAAATTTTATCGGGTTTAAATAATAACTACAGCGGGGAAATAAAGCCGGCAAGTAATCTTAAGATATCCTATATTCCTCAAAATACTTCTGATTTACATGGCAGTCTTGTTCAATATATTAAAAATATGGAGGCTGATGAAACATTATGTAAAACCATTCTCAGAAAATTGGGTTTTTCAAGAGAATTATTTGAGACGGATATGCAAAATTACAGCGACGGACAAAAAAAGAAGGTTTTGTTATCTATAAGTCTGTCAAAACCTGCCCATTTATTTATATGGGATGAACCACTTAATTATATAGATGTAATCTCAAGAATACAGATTGAGGAAATTATAAAAGAGTCAAAACCTACATTGGTGTTTGTAGAACATGACAGGAGATTTGTAGAAGATGTAGCCAATAAGATAATATATTTGTAGTATATTATAAAGTCAGGGTGGGTTATTGTACCCCACCCTGACAGCAAATTATTTTTTCTTTTTTCTCTTTTCTTCACAGTAGATACAGCGATATACCTCGTTTTCCTTATCTGAAAGATAGAAGATATGAGGAAGCTCCTGCTCGATAGATGTGATACATCTCGGGTTCTTACATTTGATGATGTTGGTTATCTTCTCAGGTAATGAAACAGTCTTTTTCTCAACTATAGCATTATTTTTTATAACATTGATTGTGATATTGTGGTCGATATATCCGATTACGTCAAAGTCAATCAAATTAAGCACATCACCCTCTATCTTTATGATATCTTTTTTACCCATCTTTTTTGACTTGGCATTCTTTATGATAGCAACAGGGATATCCAGCTTGTCAAGTCCTAAATTATAGTATATATCAAGGCTCTTACCTGCCTCTATATGGTCAAGTACCACGCCTTCACTTAATCCGCTTATATTTAACATTATATTACCTCCAAAAGAGTGAGAATCAAAGCCATTCTTACATATACGCCAAACTGTGCCTGCTTAAAGTATGCTGCTCTCGGGTCGTTATCCACCTCAACACTGATTTCATTTACTCTTGGAAGTGGATGAAGTATGTACATATCTTTCTTTGCATGTGAGAGTTTCTTCTTGTCAAGTATATAGGTATCTTTCAAACGGATATAGTCCTCTTCATTGAAGAAACGCTCTCTTTGCACTCTGGTCATATAGAGTATATCAAGTTCAGGTATAGCCTCGTCAAGGTTGGTTACCTCGTCAAACTCTATATTGTTGGCCTTAAGTACATCGTCTCTGATATAGTCGGGAACTTTCAGCTCTTCCGGAGAAATAAGAACAAATTTGATATTCGGATATCTTATAAGAGCGTTGATAAGAGAATGTACAGTTCTGCCGAACTTAAGGTCGCCGCAAAGACCCACAGTAAGATTTGCTATATCTCCTTTAAGTCTCTTGATTGTAAGAAGGTCTGTAAGTGTCTGTGTAGGATGCTGATGTCCGCCGTCTCCTGCATTGATTACCGGAATGGAAGAAAACTTGCTTGCAACCAGCGGTGCACCTTCTTTTGGATGACGCATAGCCGCTATATCGGCATATGATGAGATGACTCTGATAGTATCTGCAACACTTTCGCCCTTTGCCGCAGATGACGAGTCGGCAGAATGAAAGCCAAGTACGCTACCTCCCAAATTAAGCATAGCAGCTTCAAATGAAAGTCTGGTTCGTGTGCTTGGCTCATAGAACAAAGTTGCTAATTTTTTTCCTTCACAAATTTTGGAATACTTATCCCTGTTGTTTTCAATATCAATAGCAAGCTCCAAAAGCTTATTAGTTTCTTCAACAGAAAAATCCAACGGGTTTAAAAGATGTCTCATACTTCTCCTTTACAAAAATCATTTTTCGTATTATAGTCCAAATTTTATACTTTTACAAGATTAAAAATATAAAAAGCATTTTATAGACAAGTGTCTATTAAAGTTCTAATGTTGATATTTACAAATATATCTATTTGCAATATACTTACATTCTGTTAATGAAGTTTTAGAGAGGTTGGATGATATGAAGGAAACAAACCAAAAGGATTTTGCAGGGTTTATTGTAGATCATAATAAAGGAATAAGGAGAATTTTTTTGATTTTGCTCTTTATTTCACTTCTTTTTACACCGTTTGTAAATATAAACTACGATTTGACTAAGTATTTACCTGCAAGCGCACCTTCAAAGGCCGCAATAAATAAGATGGAAGAGACATTCGGATATCCGGGAACTGCCAGACTGATGCTGAAGGATGTCACAATATATGAGGCTAATGCAATTAAGCAGCAACTTGAAAAAGTCGAAGGCGTGGACAGGATACTTTGGCTTGACACTACCGAGAATGTCTATGAGTCAAACAGCTTTATGAAATATGATGACGTATCGGATTATTATAAGGATAATAAGGCTGTAATGGATATAACTTTTGTAAAGGGTGATTCAAGTAAGCTTACACATAAGGCAATTGATAAGATGGAAAAGATAATAGGCGACAGGGGCTATCTGGTAGGAAGCGCGCCACAGAATAAGTTTACCGAAGAAGAAGTTTCATCTCAGATGAATCTCATACTTGCAATAGGTGTAATATTTGTATTTTTGGTACTTTTGGTGACAACTTCTTCATGGTTTGAGCCGGTACTTTTCTTAAGCGTTATCGGAACTGCGATATTTATAAACAGAGGTACGAATATATTTTTAAACAGTATCTCGTTTATTACAAACAATGTGTCGGCGGTATTACAGCTTGCGGTGTCTATGGACTATTCAATATTTTTGCTGAATGCATATAAGGTGGAACAAAAAAAGGAAGCAGATAAGACAATTGCGCTAAAGAATGCGCTCAGAACATCTATAAAGACTATTTCGGCAAGCTCACTTACCACATTTGTAGGATTTATAGTCTTTGTAATAATGAAATTTTCAATGGGCTTTGACCTCGGTATCGTACTGGCAAAGGGAATTGTATGTTCCATCTTTTCTATAGTATTTTTTATGCCTTCACTGATACTGAGCTGGATGCCTATAATTGAAAAGACAAGACATAGAGAATTTTTACCTGAATTTGACAAGACATCAAAGTTTGTAAACAAGGTTTCAAAGGGATTTTTTATATTTGCACTTGTTATACTGATTCCTTCATACATGGCACAGGGAATGACCAACTTTATGTATGGAAATGATGCCGTAGGTGCAGGAGAAGGCACTTCCTTATATGAACACAGTGAGGAGATAAACAAGGTATTCGGCAGGTCAAATCTGAATGTTATATTGGTACCTGCTACAAGCAATGTTACGGAGAAGGCGCTTGCGGAGAAGTTAAAGTCTCTTGATTATGTAAAGAGTGTCACATCCTTGGCGGATACACTGCCTGACGGAATACCTGAAAAAATTATTCCAAGTGATACCGTAAGCTTATTACACAAGGACGGATATGCCAGAATACTTGTATTTACAAAGACCAAGGGTGAGAGTAAGCTTGCGTACAGCTCGGCAAATGAGATAAAGCAGATAGTAAATGAGTATTATCCGAATGAGAACTATATTACAGGTAATACCTACGCCACTATGGATATGGAAAAGATACTTAAGGAAGACTATAACAAGGTAAATAATTTATCATTGCTTGGAGTATTTTTGGTAGTCGCATTCTCATTTAAGTCGGTACTTCTTGCCGTACTTGCTATGATACCTATTGAAATGGCTATTTTTGTAAATATGAGCTTTTCATATATATATGGAACGAAGCTGGCTTTTATAGGATATATAGTTGTCAGCAGTATTCAGCTCGGTGCGACTGTAGACTATGCCATACTTTCAATTTCAAACTACAGAGAGCTTAGAAAGAGACTTAATAAGAAAGAATCCGCAATCAAAATGACCAAGTTCAGTATGCACTCCATACTTACTTCAGGTACAATTCTTGTTATCTGCGGTTATGTTGTAAGCTTTATTTCAAAGCTTCCGGCAATAGGACAGCTCGGACATCTTATAGGCAGAGGTGCGATAGTGTCTATGGCATTTGTTATCTTTTTGTTGCCTGCACTGCTTATGATATTTGACGGTCTGCTGGTAAAAGAAAATAAGATATTGGCTGCAATAAAGCAAAAAATCGGAAGAAAGTAGATAATTATAAAATTTATAAGGCGTTATCATATGTTGTTATCCACATGATGGCGCTTTTTTATATTTTTCATATTTTTATGAAAATATTTTCAAAAAATGCTTGACAACTTATATGTACTCTGTTATAGTACATATATAACAAATAAAGAACAAAGGTGGTGAGTTAATGAACATTAGCAAATTTACGCAAAAGTCCATTGAGGCCGTTCAGAATATGGAAAAGGTTGCTGCTACTCATGGTAATCAGCAAATCGAACAGATACATCTGTTGGCATCACTGTTAGATATAGAAGGCTCATTGATAGTCAATCTTATAAAGAAAATGGGTATCAATGAAATTGAATTTAGAAATGAAGTTGAGGCTGCTATTGAAAAACTTCCAAAGGTCAGCGGCGGTCAAAGCTATATAGGCAATGATTTAAATAAAATATTGATAACAGCTGAGGATGTTGCAAAGAGTATGGGAGATGAATATGTCTCTGTAGAGCATATTTTCTTAAATATGATTGAGAATCCTTCATCTGATATAGCACAGATTTTTAGAATGTACGGCATTGATAAGGATAAATTCTTAAAGGTGCTTTCAGAAGTCAGAGGTAATCAAAGAGTTGTTTCAGACAATCCCGAAGCGACATATGATACACTCAATAAGTACGGTTATGACTTGGTTGAGCGTGCAAGGCAGCAAAAACTTGACCCTGTAATAGGAAGAGACAGCGAGATAAGAAATGTGGTAAGGATACTTAGCCGTAAGACAAAGAACAACCCGGTGCTTATCGGTGAACCGGGTGTAGGCAAGACTGCGGTAGTTGAAGGACTTGCAGGCAGAATAGTGGCCGGTGATGTTCCTAACAACTTAAAGGATAAGAGACTTTTTGCACTTGATATGGGTGCACTTATAGCAGGTGCCAAGTACAGAGGTGAGTTTGAGGAAAGACTTAAGGCTGTACTTGATGAAGTGAAGAAATCAAACGGAGAGATAATACTTTTCATTGATGAGCTTCACACTATAGTAGGTGCAGGCAAGACTGAAGGAAGCATGGATGCCGGAAATATGCTAAAGCCTATGCTTGCAAGAGGTGAGTTGCATTGTATAGGTGCAACTACACTTGACGAGTACAGAAAGTACATTGAAAAGGATCCTGCACTTGAGAGAAGATTCCAGCCTGTACTTGTAGAAGAGCCTTCTGTAGAGGATACAATATCTATTCTCCGTGGACTTAAGGAAAGATATGAGAGTTATCACGGTGTTAAGATAACTGACGGTGCGCTGGTAAGTGCGGCGGTACTTTCAGACAGATATATAAGTGACAGGTTTTTACCTGATAAGGCTATTGACCTTGTAGATGAGGCATGTGCCCTTATAAAGACTGAGCTTAACTCTGTTCCTACAGAGATTGATGAGTTAAACAGAAAGCAGATGCAGCTTCAAATAGAAGAGACAGCACTGAAGAAAGAGGATGACAATCTTTCAAAAGAAAGACTTGAAGCACTTCAAAAGGAGTTGGCGGAAGTCAATGACGAGCTTAACGAAGCCAAGTCAAAGTGGGAAAATGAAAAGAAAAGTGTTGAGGGGCTTGCAAAGCTCAGAGGTGAGATAGACGAGGTTAAAAGGCAGATAAGTGCCGCAAAACAAAGTTATGACCTTAACAAGGCTGCCGAGTTGCAGTACGGTAAGTTACCTGAACTTAAAAAGCAGTTACAGGCTGAAGAAGAGAAGGTAAAGAAAGAGGATTTAAGCCTGCTGCGTGAGGCGGTTACAGATGATGAGATTGCAAGAATTATCTCAAGATGGACAAATATCCCTGTTTCAAAGCTTAATGAGAGTGAAAGAGAGAAGACACTTCATCTTGCAGATACATTGCATGAGAGAGTAATAGGACAGGATGAGGCTGTAGATAAGGTTACAGACGCTATTATTCGCTCAAGAGCAGGTATAAAGGACCCTTCAAAGCCTATAGGATCGTTTCTGTTCCTCGGACCTACAGGTGTAGGTAAGACGGAGCTCGCGAAATCACTTGCAAAGGCACTGTTTGACGATGAGAACAATATGATAAGAATCGATATGAGTGAGTACATGGAGAAATTCTCCGTGAGCAGACTTATAGGAGCTCCTCCGGGATATGTAGGATATGATGAGGGCGGACAGCTTACAGAGGCAGTCAGAAGAAAACCTTATTCCGTAGTGCTCTTTGATGAGATTGAGAAGGCACATCCTGATGTATTCAATGTACTTTTACAGGTATTGGATGACGGTAGAGTTACAGATTCTCTCGGTAAGACTGTAGACTTTAAAAACACCATTATCATTATGACATCAAATATCGGTTCCGCATATTTGCTTGACGGTATCAATACCTACGGTGATATAAGTGATGATGCCAGAGGCAAGGTTATGAACGAGCTTAGAAACAGCTTCAGACCTGAGTTCCTTAACAGACTTGACGAGATAATTATGTTCAAGCCTCTTACAAAGGACAATATCGGCGGTATTATCAACCTGCTTATTGACGAACTTAATTTAAGGCTTAAGGATAAGGAACTTACTGTAGAACTAAGTGATGCCGCAAAGAGCTATATCATTGACAACGGTTATGACCCTGCATACGGTGCAAGACCGTTAAAGAGATATCTGCAAAAGAATGTGGAGACTATGGTTGCAAGGCTTATACTTTCAGACGGAGACCTTAGTGCAAAGGATATCATTTATATCGATCTTGATCCTTATAATGAACTTAGTGCAACTGTAAAAAAATAAGATATAAATTTAAAGAGTCGGGCAACCGGCTCTTTTTTTTATGCCAAAATTAGACATTTGTGGTATAATGAATCGGATTATATAATTTTAGATTGTTAGGTTGCTTTATAAGCTTAACAGCCTGAATACTTAGGAGTTTTATGTTTGATTTTTTTAGAACGGGTCATATAGCATTTGTTCATTTATTCTACATCAACTTGGTGTTGTCCATTGTGATTGTGTTCTTTCAAAGAAGAGAGCCGAGAGCCGTGTGGACATGGCTTTTGGCGCTCAATTTTTTGCCTGTGGTAGGCATTATACTTTATCTGCTTATAGGACAGGATTACAGAAAGTCCAAAATGTTTAAAATAAAAAATGTAGAGGACAGTATAAGGAAGGCGGCTATAAAGCAGGAAAAGTTCTTTGCCAACAATGACAGGGTATTAAACGATCCCTATACAAAGGATTATCAAAGGCAGATGCAGTACAATCTGATGTCGGGCGGGTCGCTTATGACAATGAAGAATACCTTAAAAATATTCAACGACGGGAACGACAAGTTCGATGCACTGATTGAGGATATAAAAAATGCCAAGGAATATATTCATTTACAGTATTATATAATAAAAAACGATTACCTCTTTAGGAATATATCAAGAGAGCTTATAAAAAAGGCAGATGATGGTGTGGAGGTAAGAGTACTGTTTGACGGAATGGGCGGCAGATTTATGTCCAAAAAGATTTTAGATAATATGAAAGCTCATAAGATAAAAATAGGTGTATTCTTTCCTGCCGCGCTCGGCAAGATAAATTTTCGTATAAACTACAGAAATCACAGGAAGATAGCGGTTATTGACGGTAAAATAGGCTATGTCGGAGGTTTCAATATAGGAAAAGAGTATGTGGACGGCTCAAAAAAATTCGGACATTGGAGAGATACGCATCTTAGGATAGTGGGTGAGGCGGTCAACGGACTGGAGCTTAGATTCGGTCTTGACTGGAATTATGCCGCCAAGGAAGATATCTTTAACAGCGACAAATATTTTAAGCCACTTGAGGAGATGAACATTTTACCTAAAAACGGTGACGATGTTCTTAGAATGCAGATAATATCAAGCGGTCCGGATTCCGAGACAAAGCTTATCAGAGATAATTATATAGAGATTATCAATAATGCAAAGGACCATGTGTATATTCACACGCCTTATTTTATACCTGACGAAGCGTTTATGAGTGCGCTTAATGTGGCTGCAAGGTCGGGTGTTGATGTAAGGCTTATGATACCGTGTATGCCTGATCACCTTTTTGTATATTCAGCCACTCTCAGTTGGGCAGGTACACTGCTTGAGGCGGGAGGAAAGGTTTATACATATGAGAGGGGATTTTTGCATGCCAAGTCTGTAATGGCTGACGGTAAGGTGGCATGTGTCGGAACCGCAAATATGGATATAAGAAGCTTTGAGTTGAATTTTGAAGTAAATGCCATGATCTATGACGAAGAAGTCACAACAGAACTTGAAGATAATTTTATGAGAGATATTTATGATTCTAAGGAGTATACATTTGATATGTATAAGAATCGCTCACTACTGCAAAGAATAAAAGAGCAGGTGAGCAGACTCCTAAGCCCGTTATTATAAGGAGAGGATTTTTATATGATAAAATTTATATTGGTAGCACTTGGACTGTTTTTGTATCTGGTACTTTTTATACCTGTAATGCTTATTTTGCTTATTGTAAGGAAATTTCGACCTGATATTTCGACATCCGTTGCACAAGGTATGGTGAGTACGGTATTCAGACTTATGATTTTTATTACAGGATCGAAAGTGGAGGTAATAGGGAGTGAGAATATACCGAAGGACGGAGGTGTGCTGTTTGTAAGTAACCACAGGAGCTATTTTGATATTCTTACAGGTTTCGGATACACCAAGAAGCCGCTTGGGTTTGTGGCAAAGTATGAGATGATCCATGCACCGCTTCTTAAGCAGTGGATGGAGCTTGTAAACTGTTTGTTTTTGAACAGACAGGATATCAAGCAGGGATTAAAGACTATAATAAAGGGTATAGATCAGGTGAAATCAGGTGTTTCCGTGTGGATTTGCCCTGAAGGCGGCAGAAATATGAACCCTGATGTAACGAATGTGAAGGAGTTCAAAGAAGGTTCGCTAAAGATTGCGGAAAAAGGTAAAGTTCCTGTAGTTCCTGTAGCCATATACGGCACATATGAGATATGGGAAGAGCATCTGCCATATATGAGAAAGAGCAAAGTGATAATAGAGTACGGAAAGCCGATTATAATAGATGAGTTGCCTGATGCTGAAAAGAAAAAGCTTGGAGCATATACCAGAAGTAAGATAGTAGAGATGCTTGAAAATATGGCGGCACAAAATAAAGCATAGGAGCAGTATGCAAGGACTTGAAGAGATAAAAGCAAAGCTTGATAAGACTGATGAAAAGATAATAGAACTGATAGATAAAAAAAGAGAGCTTGTAAAGCTGATATCAAAGGTAAAATATAAAGAAAGTAATGTCGAGTTTATTTGTAAGGAATATATGGACTTTGATATGAAAAGAGTTGTGTATCAGGGCGTAGAGGGTGCTTATTCACATATAGTTACAAAAAAGCTTTTCCCGGATGTGGATGCAGAAAATGTAAACACCTTTGAAGATGCGATAAATGAGGTATTAAACGGAAATGCAAAGTATTGTATAATACCTATAGAGAACTCGTCAGCCGGAATAGTAAGTGATGTATACGATTTGCTCTTAAAAAAGGATGTTGTTATTGTGGCGGAGTATGATCTTCATATCAGTCACTGCCTTTTGGGGATAAGAGGTGCAAAGCTTGGTGATATAAGGACTGTTTATTCCCATCCTCAGGCACTGATGCAATGTAGCGCCTACCTTAAGGAGCATCCGGCTTGGAGTCAAATAAGCCTTTTAAATACGGCACTTTCAGCAAAAAAGGTAAGAGACGACAAAGATATATCACAGGCTGCCATAGCTTCAAAACTCTCAGGGGATTTATATGACCTTGATATTTTGGATGAGGGAATCAACAGAAATGTAAACAACACTACAAGATTTGTGGTACTCAGTAAGGAGAAGATTTTTTCAAAAAAGTCAAACAAGCTCAGCTTGATTTTAGAGCTGCCGCATGAAAAGGGTATGCTTTACAATATTCTCGGAATATTTGTACTCAACGGATTAAACCTTGTGAAGGTGGAGTCAAGACCTATACCTGAAAAGACCTTCGAATACAGATTTTTTATTGATATCGAGGGTAATTTGAGTTTGTCAAATGTCTCAAATGTGCTTGAGATACTGAAAAAAGAAGTTACTTTTTTAAAGATTTTAGGTAATTATTGTTCAGTAAAGTAAGGAGTATTTATGTACAGTATAATTGATGATTTGATTTTATATAGAAATTTGAAATTTGAAGATACGATAAGAGAATTTTGGACCTTAAATAAGGACAGTGTAGGTACAAGTAAGACAATTGCTAAGTTACTTGAGGTGGCGGGAGAGTATGGTCTTGACGGTAACCTTTGGGAAAATGTCCTTGCACTTGCGCTTGCGTACAATGAAAATGTATATTCAAAAGCTACGGAAATCATCGGTGAGACTAAAGGCAGTATAAATACCTTTGCGCTGCATGATTTTAAGATTTTTAGAGATTTATTTCACTTTGTACCGGATATAGATGATGAACTTTTGGAGGCAATATCACACTATGTAGGTAACGGAAGAGATTCAAAACTTGTAAATACAAGAGTCAGAGACAGAATTTTAAGATTGTCAAAGCAGCTCTCAAGTGCGGAGTCAGATGTGGATTTTAAAAATATCGTTACTGAGTTTTATAAGGAGTACGGTGTAGGTAAATTCGGTCTTAATAAGGCATTTCGTATAGAAGAAAGCAATGATCTTAATTCTGCAAATATTATACCGATTACAAGAGTTGAGCATGTATATCTGGAGGATATAATAGGCTATGATATTCAAAAGAAAAAGCTCATAGACAATACCGAGAGTTTTATAAACGGTAAGCCTGCAAACAACTGCTTGCTGTATGGTGATGCCGGAACAGGAAAGTCATCAAGTGTAAAGGCAATTGTAAATGAGTACTATGATAAGGGACTTAGAATCATAGAGATTTATAAGCATCAGTTCAGATATCTGTCGGATATACTTGAGCAGCTAAAAGACAGAAACTATAAGTTTATAATATATATGGATGATTTAAGCTTTGAGGAGTCGGAGCTTGAATATAAATATCTCAAAGCTATTCTTGAAGGAGGTTTCGGAAAGCGACCTGAGAATGTACTTATCTATGCTACAAGTAACAGAAGACATCTTATAAGAGAGAGCTTCAGAGATAAGACTGAGACTGATGAAGAGCTTCACAGCCGTGATACTGTGGAAGAAAAGCTGTCACTTTCAGCAAGATTCGGTGAAAAGATCTACTACGGTTCACCTGATAAGAAGGAGTTTAACGGCATTGTACTTTCACTTGCGAAAAAGCACGGTATTGATATGGATGAGAAGGAAATACTTGCAAAGGCAAATATGTGGGAACTCTCACACGGAGGTATGTCCGGAAGAAGCGCAACACAGTTTATAACTTATTTACAGGGTCAAAAATAATATGGAGAGCGTATGGAAAAGGGAGACATAAGATATTTTGCGGCTATTGATGTAGGTTCGTTTGAACTTGAACTTGGAATTTATGAAATATCGGCTAAGACCGGTATAAAGAGAGTTGATTACATAAAGCATACCATTGCACTTGGCAGTGATACATATAAGTACGGAAAGATAAGCTATGAAATGATTGACGAGCTTTGTGATGTATTATCCGATTTCAAAAAAATAATGAAATCATACATAGTGGACGATTATAAGGCCTATGCTACCAGTGCTATGAGAGAAGCCTCCAACAATATGCAGGTACTTGATCAGATAAAGGTCAGAGCAGGCGTAGATATAACTATCATATCAAACTCGGAGCAAAGATTTATCAACTATATGTCTATTGATGCCAAGGGGGAACTTTTTGAAAAGTATATAAAGAGCGGTACCGCAATTGCAGATGTGGGATTTGGCAGTATGCAGCTTACACTGTATGATAACGGCGCGATACAGAGTACTCAAAATCTTTCGCTGGGAGTACTAAGGCTTAGAGAGATGGTGGAAGAGATAGACAATATCACTGAAAAAAAGCACAATGTACTTACAGAGCTGATAGATAATGATTTGAATACTTTCAAAAAGATATATCTTAAAGACAAAAAGGTAAAGACTATTATAGGTATAGGCGAGCCGCTAATGTATATGTTCAAATATATGAACCGCGATGCTGACGATATGATAGTAAATTATGAGGAGTTTATCGCACTCTTTGATAAGATAAGGGATAAGAGCGTGGAGGAAATAGAAAATATACTTGGAGTAGGTAAAAACTACGCAAAGATGATAATACCGAGTGTACTTATTTTCCAAAGAATCTTCGATCTTTTCAATGCCAAGGAAATATGGTTGCCAGGTACACTTCTTATAGACGGTATTGCGGCTGAGTATGCCAAGAAAAGCAATATAGTCAGCACAGGACATGACTTCAGAGCGGATATTATAGCATCATCAAAGAGTCTGGCAAAAAGATACAGAGGTAACAGTAAGCACACCACAGTGGTGGAAAAAAATGCCCTGATGATATTTGATGCCATAAAGAGTCTGAGCGGTCTGAGTGAAAGAGACAGACTGCTTGTGCAGATAGCGGCAATCTTACACAATATCGGTAAGTTCATAAATATGAAAAACAGTGATGTGGCTACCTACAATATTATTTCATCAAGTGAGATTATAGGTATATCACATGATGAGAGAATGTTGGTTGCCGAGATGTCAAATATCGACACTGAAGAAAGTATCTACAATAAAAGAGATATCAGATTGGCAAAGTTAAGTGCGATATTGCAGATGGCAAATGCTCTTGACAGGTCACATAAGCAAAAGATAAAGGACTACAGTTTGAAACTTGATGATAATAAGCTGATTTTAGAGATAAGGTATATGGGAGATTTGAGCCTTGAGATGCTGAGCTTTAATTCGCATAGAGACTTTTTTAGAGAAATTTTTGGAATA
>NZ_DBHIEQ010000007.1:28456-38856 GCF_057250505.1 Lachnoanaerobaculum sp.
TTAAAACAGATAAGGACTTTTTGATAGAAAGGAGTTGGCTTTATGGAAAAGTTTGACAATGTGGAATATTTTACCAACAGAGAACTGTCTTGGCTTAAGTTCAACACAAGAGTCTTACATGAAGCTAAAGATGATGATGTAAAGATTTTTGAAAGACTGAAATTTTTAAGTATCACATCATCAAACTTAGATGAATTTTTCATGGTAAGGATTGCATCACTCAAGGATATGGTGGATGCCGACTATAAGAAAAAAGATATTGCGGGAATGAGTGCGGATAAACAGCTTAATGTACTTGCAAAAGAGACACATGATTTTGTAAGAAAGCAGTATGAAATCTACAGTTCACTGTTACCTCTTCTTAAAGAAAATCATTTGTATATAGCAGGTCACGGTGACGAACTTTCACATAGTGAGAAAAAGTTCATAAACGAATACTTTGACGAGTTTGTATATCCCGTACTTACTCCTATGGCCGTGGATGCGTCAAGACCGTTTCCTCTTGTAAGAAATAAGACACTTAATATTGCGGCTCTTATCAGAAAGAGAAAGGATGAAAGCTCAAAGAAGAAGAAAAAGGATGTCTACCTTGGAAATGTGGATGGAGATATGGACTTTGCAATGGTACAGGTACCGTCTGTACTTCCAAGAATTGTAGAGATTCCTACAGATTCCGAGGAAAGAAAGATAATCTATCTTGAAGATATTATCGAAAAAAATATTGATAAGCTTTTCTTAAACTATGAGGTAATCTCGGCTGCAACCTTCAGAGTAATGAGAAATGCGGAGTTTAAGCTTGATGAGGACGAGGCACTGGACCTTTTAGAGGAAATCAAGAAGAAGTTAAAGAAAAGACAGTGGGGAGAGGCAATCAGACTCGAAGTTGAAGAGAGGATGGATACAAGCCTTTTAAACTTTTTAAAAAACGAGCTTAATGTTGATGAAGAGGATGTATTCAGAATAGACGGACCTCTGGATCTTACAGTTCTTATGAAGATATACTCACTTGACGGCTTTGACAATCTGAAGGATAAAAAGCATATCCCTGTAGCCAACGCAAGACTTTTGGATTGTGAAGATATTTTTGAGGAAATAAAGAAAAAAGATATTTTACTTTCACATCCGTATGAGAGTTTTGATCCTGTGATAGATTTTGTATCAAAGGCGGCTGCAGACAAGAATGTACTTGCTATCAAGCAGACACTTTACAGAGTCAGCGGAAATTCTCCTATTATAAAGGCGCTTGCAAATGCGGCGGATAACGGTAAGCAGGTCACGGTTTTGGTTGAGCTTAAGGCAAGGTTTGATGAGGAAAACAATATCAACTGGGCAAGGATGCTTGAAAAGGCGGGATGTCATGTAATCTACGGTCTTGTAGGATTAAAGACTCACTCGAAGATAACTTTGGTGGTAAGAAGAGAAGAAGACGGTATCAGAAGATATGTACACCTTGGAACCGGAAACTATAATGATTCCACAGCAAAACTGTATACAGACCTCGGTATGTTTACAGCAAGAGAAAGTTACGGTGAGGACGCTACGGCGGTCTTTAACATGCTAAGCGGATATTCGGAGCCTCCGTTTTGGAAGAGATATGTTGTAGCTCCGCTTTGGATGAAGGATACATTCTTAAATAAAATAAATCAATGTACAAAGGCTGCAAAAAACGGCAGTGATGCTCATATAATTGCCAAGATGAATTCACTTTCAGACAAGGATATTATAGAAGCGCTTTATGCCGCAAGCTGTGCGGGAGTGAAGATAGAGCTTATAGTCAGAGGTATATGTTGCCTCAGAGTAGGAATAAAGGGAGTATCTGAAAATATTACGGTAAGGTCTATAGTGGGTACATTCCTTGAGCACGCCAGAATATTTGATTTCCGTATAGACAGTGAAGAGGAGATTTTCCTTGGAAGTGCAGACTGGATGAACAGAAATCTTGAAAAGAGAGTGGAGATAGTATTCCCGGTAGCGGATGAGGATATCATAAGGAGTATCAAGCACTACCTTGAGGTTGAGCTTGAAGACAATGTAAAGGCTTCAATACTCTTAACTGACGACAGCTATGAAAAGGTAAAGAAAAACAATGAAGCAAGGAAAAACTCACAGGAAATCTTTGTCAAAGAGGCAAAGGAGGCCTATGAAAATGCCGTAAAAGCCGGCAATACTGAGGATGGCAGAACTTTTATACCTTTAAAGGGAGAATAGATAAAATTTAAAATATGAAATAAAAAATGGGGTAGCAAGCGCTACCCCGTTATTTGTTTAGTTGTTTATAAGCTTCTCATCATCATTGTTCCAGCTGTAAAGCTTTCTGATCTCTGCACCGATCTTCTCTGAAGGATGCTCTGAAGCAAGCTTTCTCATAGCCTTGAAGTGTACCTGACGACCTGCAGGAGACATATCAAGTAAGAACTCCTTAGCAAATGTACCGTCCTGGATATCTGAAAGGATCTTCTTCATAGCCTTCTTTGTATCCTCTGTGATGATCTTAGGTCCTGTGATGTAGTCACCGTACTCTGCTGTATTTGAGATAGAATATCTCATTCCCTCAAATCCTGACTGATAGATAAGGTCTACGATAAGCTTCATCTCATGGATACACTCAAAGTATGCGTTTCTTGGGTCATAACCTGCCTCACAAAGAGTCTCAAAACCTGCCTGCATAAGTGCACAAACACCTCCGCAAAGAACTGCCTGCTCACCGAAGAGGTCTGTCTCAGTCTCTGTACGGAATGTAGTCTCCAAAAGACCTGCTCTTGCGCCGCCGATACCTGCACCGTAAGCAAGTGCAAGGTCAAGTGCCTTACCTGTAGCATCCTGCTCAACAGCTACAAGGCAAGGTGTTCCCTTACCCTCAAGGTACTCTGAACGAACAGTATGTCCCGGAGCCTTAGGAGCTATCATTGTAACATCAACGTCCTTAGGTGCTTTGATACATCCGAAATGTACATTGAAACCGTGAGCAAACATAAGCATATTTCCTGCCTCAAGGTTCGGCTCGATATCCTTCTTGTACATATCAGCCTGAAGCTCATCATTGATAAGAATCATGATGATATCAGCCTTCTTTGCAGCCTCTGCAGCTGTATAAACCTTAAGTCCCTGTGCCTCTGCCTTAGACCATGATTTGCTGCCCTCATATAGACCAACGATTACATCGCATCCGCTTTCCTTTAAGTTCAATGCATGTGCGTGTCCCTGGCTGCCATAACCGATGATGGCAATAGTCTTACCCTCAAGCATTGAAAGATTACAGTCTTCTTGATAATAAATCTTAGACATAAAATAATACCTCCTAAAAACTTTTATGATTAACCTGTTAGGTGAATCGTCAAAAAATTAATTTAAAACAACTACGTCCTCACTGCCTCTTGAAAGAGCGGTAAGTCCTGTTCTTGCAAGTTCCAAAACTTCATAATCTGAAAGAAGATTTGAAAGTGCTTCAAGCTTTGAATTGTCGCCTGTAAGCATAACTGTCAGACAATCTTTTGCCACGTCAACAATAGTGGCTCTGAATATATCACAAAGTGCCGCAATATCCTGCCTTTGTGAAGCGTTTGCCTTAACCTTTATCATAATGATTTCACGGAAAACACTCTTGCCTTCCTCTAAAACCTTGATATCTCTTACATCTTCAAGTTTTCGCAGCTGTTTAACTATCTGATCAAGTGTGTCCTCATCTCCTATAGAAACCACCGTCATTCTTGAAAAACGCGGGTCGGCTGTTTCACCTACAGTGAGTGAGTCTATATTATAGCCTCTTCTTGAGAAAAGACCTGCCACACGACTCAGAACACCTGAAGAATTATCTACAATAAGTGAAAATACTCGTCTCATGTTACCTCCAAATATTTTAAAGTAGTAATAATAGTTTTGACAAAACAATAAAATAAATTGGTTCGCCCTTTACTATAGCACCATTATTATAAATGTCAATTTATTATATAACATAATATCTATAACTATAAGTTATATCATTTGACAACAGCTATAATTTTACCTGTGATCCGCACCGAAATCAATAGCGGATAAATCATATCTTTGTGGCTCGTTATCATCATTTAACTCATAAGCATAAAGAATGGTTCTGGTATCGTCACCTTCATATGAGCAGGTGATAAAGGACCATATTTTATCAATGCCGCTTGAAGGAATATCTCTGAACTTACATTTTTCAGTCATCCTGTCAACATAGTTGTGGAAATAGTCCATATCGTCAAAATATGTCTGCCTTCTCTCAGGAGCGGAGTCCGAATAAAGCGCTGCAAAGGTCTTAAGCCTATATGTCTTATCAGGTGTATAAATATATATCATCCTATGTTCTTTAAAAAAGTTTTCATCCTTAAACTTTGTTATATCTGTGAACATCTTGCCGTCTTTCATATGGTGGCCGTAGATGATATTGTTGAGCGTTGAAAAATCGGAATTACTGTATCCGTCCATATATACCGAATAATAGGATTCCTTATGGTTTATATCGTGGTGCAGATAGTACTCAATATCGTATTCCTTCCATAGTATAGGATAATCAATAACTGTACCAGGGATATATACCCAGGCTATAACATCAGGGTTTGTAGCCTTAAGTGAATCAAAATCTATCTTTCTTTTATAATTTTCATCTGTTTCATATGCCTTTGTAGGCGGCATCGTGGTAGTTTCTTCCACAGTGGTGGTAGCCTCCGTTGTAGTTTCCGGCTCCTTTTTATTTTTTCTATTTGAAAATATGACGGCAATCATGATAAGCAATACGGCGAATGCCAAAATAGGTAATAAAATTTTCTTTTTCATATATCTCCTAACGACTTTTAGGTAGAAGTATAGCATTTTTTTTTAGTATTGTATATAAATATTATGATTTTGATTGATTTAAAAAATAACCTCTACTATAATTAGTGAGAAGACGGAGGAAGAAGATGGAAGATTTGAATTTGAATCAGAGAGAAGAAACTATACTGGATAAGAGGGCGGTATTTATTTTATCCTTTTTTATACCGGTTTTTATAATGGTATTGATATTTGTGCAAAGAGGTATATTTCCCTTTGGAGATGAGAGCTTTTTAAGAACTGATATGTATCATCAGTACGCTCCGTTTTTCTCGGAATTTAAATATAAGCTGAGCCACGGAGGTTCACTGCTATACAGCTGGGACCTTGGTATGGGTATCAACTTTTCGGCACTGTACGCGTACTATCTGGCAAGTCCGCTCAATTGGCTGATTGTACTTTGCCCACAGGCGTATGTTATAGAGTTTATGACATATATGATTGTGGCAAAGATAGGTCTTTGTGGGCTTAGCTTTACATATTATTTATCAAAGCATTCCACAAAGAAAAAATCCGGAATAGTCTTTTTTGGAATATTTTATGCACTTTCAGGATATATTGCTGCGTACAGCTGGAATATTATGTGGCTTGACTGTATAGTGTTGTTCCCTTTAGTATGTTTAGGTCTTGAAAGCCTTGTAAAGAAAAACAAGGGATTTTTATATGCTGTAAGCCTCGGTATATGTATACTTTCAAACTACTATATTTCCATAATGATATGTCTGTTTATGGTTATATATTTTATATCCTTACAGATACTTAAGCCTGACAACAATTTTAAAAAGTTTATCATAACATCAGTACAGTTTGCGGTATTTTCATTGCTTGCAGGAGGATTAAGCGCTTTGGTGCTTTTACCTGAGATATATGCTCTGAAGCTTACCGCATCGGGAGATTTCAACTTCCCTACAACATTTGAATCATATTTTTCCATATTTGATATGATTGCAAGACATATGGGAAATGTACAGATAGAGATAGGTCTTGACCATTGGCCTAATATTTACTGTGGAGTCGGAGTATTCTTGTTTGTACTGCTTTATTTGTTGAACAAAAAGATCGGTAAAAAGGAAAAAGCGGTATATACTACATTGCTTGTATTTTTCCTTGCAGGATTTTCTATAAATGTACTTAATTATATCTGGCACGGACTTCACTATCCGAATTCACTTCCTGCCAGACAAAGCTTTATATATATTTTCCTTGTGCTTTTTATGTGTGCAAAAGCATATGACAGACTTGAGGAAAATACCGCAAGAGATCTTTTTATTGCTTTTGGTATAAGCATGGGTTATATACTCTTGGCGCAAAAGATAGTGAACAACGAAGACTTCCATTTTGCGGTATTTTATGTAGCGATGATTTTTATCTCTTTATATGCGATACTCACATATATGTATATAAAGAAGAGATTTTCAACTACAAGCTTATTTTTATTTGCACTTGCTCTGGTAGTGGTAGAGTCAAGTATAAATATGTCTGTAACCAGTGTAACTACAATAAACAGAAGCAATTATATAAATGACAATAAGGATGTAAGAGCACTTGTAGCAAAGCTTCCTAAGGATGAATTTTATCGTATAGACAAGGTGGACAGAAAGACAAAGGATGACGGAGCATGGATGAACTTCAGATCGGTATCCATATTTTCATCAACCGCCAATGCGTCACTTTCAGACCTGTTTGAGAAGCTTGGAAATGAAGCGTCTACAAATGCATACTCCATCACAGGGGAGACGCCTTTACTTGATATGCTCTTTAGTGTAAAGTATGCAATATATACAGGTGAGACAAGGAATGCAAATATTTCATTACTTGATGTTTCAGGTAACAGCTATCTGTATGAAAACCCTTATACATTGCCGCTTGGATTTATGGTGGATGAAAGATTCAGTGATGAGTGGAATATAAACTTAGGCGACCCTATAGAGGTGCAAAACGACCTTGCAGCCGTATACGATTTGCCTGATATATTTGAACAGGTTGAGACATTTAATGAATCAAATTCTGTAAACTTTACTACAGATGAAGATGGTGAATACTATGCATATGTGACCAATCCAAGTATTGACGAGGTGGACTTCAGTTTTGGAGACGGTGAAAGCAAGAAGACTTTCAAAAACCTGAAAAGACATTATTTAATGGAACTTGGTACCTTGGATGCCGAAAAGAACGGACATTTTGTAAATAGTGACGATAAGAACAAAGATGAAAATCTTGATGTCAGAGTCTACAGAGTAAACTATGATTCATTAAAGAAGCTTTATTATATTTTGAACACCAATCCGCTTACTTTAAGTAAGATATCGGATACAAATCTTATCGGAAACGTTCATTCGGTAGAAAGCACCACACTTTTTACATCAATTCCTTATGATGAGGGTTGGAATGTATATGTAGACGGAAAAAAGGTTGAGAAGATAAAGCTTTTGGATGCCTTTATCGGTCTTAAGCTTGAAAAGGGTCAACATCAGATAGAGTTTAAGTATCAGACTGTCGGCTTCATAGAGGGTGCAATAATAAGCGGCGCTTCAATAGCGATACTTATTTTGATGTACTTATTTGTAATGTTTAAAAATAACGGCTTTAAGTTCAGAAAAGAAGAGCTTGGACTTAGGGAAGATGAAATAGAAGAGATAGATTTGGACGATGACGACGAGTCGGATGAAGATGATGAAGAAGATGACGAATCGGACATTGATGACGAATCCGATAACGATGACTTGGATACTGAAAACACAGATAAAGACTTACAGGATGAGTCGGATACTGTAGCAAAGTCAGGTGATGAGGTGTTATCCGAATCCGAAGCCGAGGATTTTAAAAATATAAACACTAAAGACACATCAAGAGATCCGAAGATAGTGGATGTTATGATACATATCGCATCGGCTAATACAAATGATGAAAGTAATAAAGAAGCCGATACAAATAATGACGGCGATGATAAATAATAGAGATTTGGAGAAAATATGAAACTTTGGGGTGGAAGATTTACAAAGGAGACGAATAAACTTGTTGAAAACTTCAACGAGTCACTTTCGTTTGACCACAGATTTTATAAGCAGGATATAAGAGGCAGTATTGCTCATGTAAAGATGCTTGCAAAACAAAATATACTTACAGATACTGAGAGAGATAAAATTATTGAAGGTCTTAAGTCGATAGAAGCGGATATAGATGCCGGAAAACTAAAGTTTGATGACGGCAGTGAGGATATACATTCATTTGTAGAAGCACATCTTATAGAGAGAATAGGTGATACCGGTAAGAAGCTTCATACGGGAAGAAGCAGAAACGATCAGGTGGCACTTGATATGAAACTCTATGTAAGAGATGAGATAGATGAACTTAAGAATCTCTTATATGAACTGCTTAGCGAAGTGCTTCATATAATGGAAGAGAATAAGTCTACATATATGCCCGGCTTTACACATTTACAAAAGGCACAGCCGACCACATTGGCACATCATTTCGGTGCATATTTTGAGATGTTTATCAGAGACTTTGACAGACTGGTTTCCACAAGAAGGAGAATGAATCTTTCACCTTTGGGTTCGGGAGCTTTTGCAGGAACAACATATGATCTTGACAGAGATTATGTGGCAAGCCTTCTTGATTTTGATACCGCCACAAGAAACAGTATGGATTCCGTAAGTGACAGGGATTATCTTTTGGAGCTGTTATCAGATCTTGCTATAATTTCAATGCATTTAAGCCGACTTTCAGAAGAGATTATCATATGGAATACGGATGAGTACAGATTTGTAGAGATGGATGATACCTACTCTACAGGTTCGTCTATAATGCCTCAGAAGAAAAATCCAGATACTGCGGAGCTTATAAGAGGAAAAAGCGGAAGAGTATACGGAAGCCTTATATCACTTCTTACTACAATGAAGGGATTGCCGCTTGCATACAATAAGGATATGCAGGAAGACAAGGAGATGTCTTTTGATACCATAGATACTGTAAAAAGTTTGATAAAGCTTATGAGCGGAATGCTCTCAAGTATGAAATTCAATCATGAGAAAATGGCAAAAAGTGCAAGAGGCGGCTTTACAAACGCTACCGATGCGGCTGATTATCTGGTTAAGAAAAACGTACCTTTCAGAGATGCACATGAGATAGTAGGCAGGCTTGTACTCTACGGTATTGAAAATAACAAGGCGCTGGATGATTTTACCTTGGAAGAGTTTCAAAATATTTCAGAGGTCTTTGATAACGATATTTATGATACAATTTCTCTAAAGACCTGCGTTGAAAAGAGAAATACAAAGGGCGCTCCGGGGCTTAAAGCTATAAATGATGAGATAGAGGCTTCAAGAAAGCTTTTGGAGAGTCTGAAATAATGAAGTTAAAGAAAAATGATATCATTTTGATTATTATTGTACTTATTATAGGTATCGCAGTAGGACTTTATATTTTATTAAATAAAAAGCCCGGCGGAAAGGCGGTTTTAAAGTACGGCAATAATCTAAGTCTGGATATTGATTTGTCAAAAGACAGGGAAATAGATTTGGAGAGCAACGGCATCAAAATACATTTGGATATCAAAAACGGTGCAATTGCATTTGTACACAGTGAATGTCCCGATCATATCTGTGAAAGATTCGGCTATATAAAAAATGTAGGTGAGTCGGCGATTTGCCTGCCGGCACAGGCATCGGTTACTATAGTAAAGTAGGAGAGAAAATGGTTTCAAAAAAGATGCTTGACCTTGGTACAAAGAGGTCGGTTATTAGAGATATATTTGAGTATGGAAGCAAGCTTGCAAAGGAAATCGGAGCAGAAAATGTACTTGATTTCAGCCTTGGTAATCCGAGCACTCCGGCTCCGAGAGAGGTGGCAAATACTATAAGGTATATGGTTGAGGAGCTTTCACCGAGAGAGTACAATAGCTATACTTCATCAGCAGGTGATACCGAGACAAGGCTTGCGGTTGCAAAAAACTTAAACAAACGTTTTTCTACAGACTATAATGAGCAAAATATTTTTATGACCTGTGGTGCAGCAGCTTCACTTAATATTATATTTAAGGCAATTATAGAGTCGGATGATGATGAGATAATAGTAAATATTCCGTACTTCCCTGAATACAAGGTATTTATAGAAGGTCAGGGCGGTAAACCTGTATTTGCAAAATGCAGTGAAAATCTTTATCTTGATATCTCTGAGGTTGAGAGTAAGATAAATGAAAATACAAAGGCCGTACTTATAAACTCTCCGAACAATCCTTCAGGTGTGATATATCCTAAGGAGAATTTGGAAGCACTGGCAGAGCTTTTAAAAGAAAAGCAAAAGGAGTACTCACATCCTATATTTTTAATAAGCGACGAGCCGTACAGAGAACTTGTGTTTACAAATGAAAAACCTGAGTTTTTGCCTAATATATATGACAATACCTTGGTGGCATACTCTTGGTCAAAATCACTTTCACTTCCGGGTGAGAGAATAGGATATATCCTGGTTCCAAATAAGGTTAAAAATCATGAAGATGTTTTCGCGGCGGTAGGCGGAGCGGCAAGAGTACTCGGGTATGTCTGTGCACCTTCAATGTTTCAGTATGT
>NZ_DBHIEQ010000007.1:38866-60580 GCF_057250505.1 Lachnoanaerobaculum sp.
ACAGCCGAATATTGAAGTATACAGAACCAACAGAAACATTTTATTTGAGTCACTGCCGAAATTTGGGTATACGGTAGCAAATCCGGGAGGAGCTTTCTACCTGTTTATAAAGTCTCCAAGTGATGATGGAGATGAATTTTGTGAGAGAGCAAAGGAATATCATATGCTTTTAGTTCCCGGAGAAGGATTCGGAATGAAAGAATATGTCAGACTTTCTTTTTGTGTAGAAACCGAAAAGATAGAAAAGTCAATAGATGTGTTTAAGAAATTGATGGATGAGTATAAACTCTAATAGAGGTTAAAACAACTTAATAATAGAATATTGGCAGATACTTATAAAACTATAGAATTGGTGATATTGAACAGTTCTATAGCTTTTTATTATGCACTGTTCCGAAATTATACTTTCTTAGTAAAGTATATTGACTATTTTAAATAATGAAGTATACTTTACTTATAAAGTAAAGTATTACATAAGGTACATGATTGATTGTATGAAAATTACATTATAGTAAATATTCTATAATGATTTAGACTGCTGTGCAGTTTTATTTTGCCGATGTTTTATATCGGTGATAACAATATAAGTGGAGGGAATATATGTCTTATCAAACAACAAAAGAACATGAGTTGCTTAGAGAGAAGGTTCGTGAGTTTGCAGAGAGAGAAGTAAAGCCTGTAGCTTTCAGTCTTGATGTAAAGAGCGAATTTCCGACTCAAATCGTGAAGAACATGGGAAAGCTTGGCATTATGGGATTGCCATATGAAAAGAAGTACGGCGGAGCAGGTCTTGATGTTATAAGCTATGCCATAGCGGTAGAAGAGCTTTCAAGAGTTGATGGCGGTGTAGGTGTTATCCTTTCGGCTCATACTTCATTAGGAACTTATCCTATAGCGGCTTTCGGTAATGAAGAGCAAAAAAAGAAATATTTACCGGGGCTTTGCAGCGGAGAGCTTCTTGGAGCATTCGGACTTACGGAACCGAATGCCGGATCCGATGCGGGAGGCACGGAAACTACCGCTGATGATATGGGAGATTATTATCTCTTAAACGGAAATAAGATATTTATCACAAACGGTGGTGAAGCCGATGTTTATGTAATCTTTGCACTTACCACACCAAATATAGGTACAAGAGGTATCTCAGCACTTATAGTGGAAAAGGGTATGGAAGGATTTACATTCGGTGATCACTATGACAAGCTTGGAATCAGATCATCTGCGACCTGTGAGCTTAACTTTAATAATGTAAAGGTTCCAAAGGCGAATTTACTTGGTAAAGAAGGTCAGGGATTTAAGATTGCAATGGCTACACTTGACGGTGGTAGAATAGGAATTGCAGCTCAGGCACTTGGTATTGCACAGGGAGCTTTTGAAGAAGCTGTTGAATACAGTAAGGAAAGAGAGCAGTTCGGAAAGCCTATAGCCGCACAGCAGGCAATTGCATTTAAGATTGCGGATATGGCAACAAAGCTCAGATGTGCAAGAATGCTTGTATATTCCGCTGCGGAACTTAAAGAAGCTCATGCTCCGTACGGAATGGAATCAGCTATGGCAAAGCAGTATGCATCTGATGTTGCACTTGAGATAACTTCAGAAGCACTTCAGATTTTCGGCGGAAACGGATATCTTAAGGGAATGCCTGTAGAAAGAATGTATCGAGATGCCAGAATTACTCCAATATATGAGGGAACAAATGAGATACAAAGAGTCGTAATAGCGGCTCATATATTAGGTAAGATATCAAGAGGTGAAACTGCTGCCGTTAAGAAAACAAAGGGACCTGAGACCGGTGAGAGAAAGAGAATGATCATAGGAGAAGGTTCATTAAAAGAAAAAATTGATGTACTTGTATCAAATCTTAAAAAGGACGGATATGACTTCAGTGTCGGTATCCCTATGGATACACCTATCGTAGCTGCCGAAAGAGTTGTCAGTGCAGGACAGGGCATCGGTTCGAAAGAGAATATGAAGCTTGTAGAGGATTTGGCCAAGGCTGCCGGAGCTGCAATAGGTTCTTCAAGACCTGTAGCGGAGACTCTTGGATATTTGCCGCTTGACAGATACGTCGGTATGTCCGGTCAAAAGTTTAAGGGAAATCTTTATATTGCCTGCGGTATTTCAGGTGCATTACAGCATTTAAAAGGTATCAAGAATGCTTCTACAATAGTTGCTATAAATAAAGACCCGAATGCGAGAATCTTTAAAAACTGTGACTACGGTATTGTTGGTGATGTAAATGAGGTATTGCCTGCACTTACAAAAGCACTTGATACAGGTGAGAAGAAACCCGCGCCACCAATGAAGAAAATCAAGAGAGCTGTAGCTAAGAAGCATACACCTTCAAGAAAGCTCTATCTGTGTAACGGTTGTGGTTATGAATATGATGTACTTCTGGGAGATGAAGAGGGAGATGTAAGACCTGGAACAGAGTTTAAAGACCTTCCAAAGGAATGGGTATGTCCACACTGTGGTGAAGCTGCAGACAATTTCATAGAGATTGAAGTATAAGAGGAGGAGAGTATGTATAATTACCGTAAAGTTACAGATGATTTGTATTGGGTAGGTGGAGATGACCACAGATTAAGTCTTTTTGAAAATATTCATCCTATATATCATGGAGTATCTTATAATGCATATCTTCTTATGGATGAAAAAACGGTTCTGGTAGATACGGCAGACTGGTCGGTCGGAAGACAGTTTCTTGATAATGTAGAAGGTGTTTTAGGAGACAGAGGATTGGATTTTCTTCTGATAAACCATGTAGAGCCTGATCATGCGGCTTCTATTCCTGAGATTTTACTTCGTTGGCCTAATGTAAAGATAATTACAACTGAGAAGGCGGCTATGATACTTCGCCAGTTCGGATTCAATATCAGACCGGAGCAGGTGGATGAGGTTACAGAAGGCGACAGCAGATGTTTCGGAAAACATACAATTGCATTTGTAAAGGCTCCGATGGTACATTGGCCTGAGGCAATGGTAAGCTTTGATACTACAAACGGAGTACTTTTCTCAGCGGATGCCTTCGGTTCATTCAGAGCGCTTGACGGAAAACTTTTTGCGGATGAAGTAGAATTTGATAAAGAATGGCTTGATGATGCCAGAAGGTACTATACAAATATAGTCGGAAAGTATGGTCCGCAGGTTTTACAGGTATTAAAAAAGGCTTCTACTCTGCCTATTAAGTATATCTGCCCGCTTCACGGTCCGGTTTGGAGAAAGGATATTCCTTATATCTTGGATAAATATATGCACTGGGCAAGCTATGAGCCGGAAGAGAAGGGTATCATGATAGTATATGCTTCTATGTATGGAAATACAGAGGCTGCTGCACAGGTTTTAGCAAGAAAGTTATGTGAAAAAGGTATTACAAAGACAAGACTTTATGATGTTTCAAGTACACATGTGAGCTATCTTATATCAGATTTATTTAGATACAGCCATTTGGTACTTGCATCAGTAACATATAACCTTGGAATATTCCCTCCGATGCACAACTTCCTTATGGATCTTAAGGCTCTCAATCTGCAAAAGAGAACTTGTGCCATAGTTGAAAACGGCTCATGGGCACCAAACTCAGGTAATCTTATGAAGGCAGAGCTTGAAGAGATGAAGCATATGGATATTTTGGATGATGAAGTGAATATAACATCTTCATACAGAGAGAACAATGAAAGTGATATGGATGCATTGGTAGACGCTCTTGTTGCTTCATTTAATAAAAAATAATTTAATATAATTATAATTTCGGGTCGGGGAGTATTCTCCGACCTTTTTATATTGACAAAAAGTTCTTTTGGTTTAAGAATATGACCAGGTAATAAAATATTTTTGGAGGAGTAGTATGAACTCATTTAACAACTTTGATAATAAAGAGAATGCTACAACTGTGCACAACAGTGAGAAGGAACTTGATAAAGATAGAGCCGGAAAAACCTATGCAAAAATAACTGTAGAGGATATTGAAAAAACGGATGAATTTTGGGATATTTTGGATCCGATATACTGGACTATAGATATTTACAGTTCATATGAAGATTATTTAAATTCCGCAGGGGATTTCACATTGGAGCAAAGATATCTTAACGCAATATCATGGTATTTTATGGAAGTAAATAACGGAGGACATTTTCAGTTTTTTGACAACTCCACAGGAATAGTATGGGAAGATGCCCTAAACGGACTTAAAGAGTTCGGAATGGAAGAGTTGGCTGATAACTTTAAAAAGGTTGTAGATTTATTTGGAGGCAGTATTCCATTTGACAGAGAAGAGCGATGGGAAGCTATGGATAAAATGAGTGAAGACTTTGAAGAAGTTTTGGATAAGGCTGACAGTGTGGTATATGATTTGTATGACTATGACTATACATTTGAAATGAAATATATAAAATCTCATCCTGATAAGTTTGTATTTGAGGGATATTATAATAAGATAGTTTAACAGTATGGATAATATATAAGTAAAAATAAGGCTGAGATCATTTTTACATGTATTCTCAGCCTTTAAAATATATTATTCAAGCAGATATTTTAAGTATCCATATCCTCGTTCATCCATTTTTTCATATGGAATAAATTCAAGAGATGCACTGTTGATACAGTATCTTTTGCCACCTGATTCTTTGGGACCGTCATCAAAAACATGACCTAAATGTGTATCACCGCTCCGGCTTCTTACCTCAGTTCTGTTCATATTAAAGCTGTGGTCCTCATTGTACTTTACCACTTCTTTATTTATAGGCTTTGAAAAACTAGGCCACCCACAGCCTGATTCAAACTTATCTGTAGACAAAAATAGAGGTTCTTTTGTTGTAATATCTACATAGATTCCTTTTTCAAAATTATTCCAATATTCATTTGAAAAAGGTCTTTCCGTATCGCTGTTAACAGCAACTTGATATTGCTCATCTGTAAGCTGTTTTTTGAGTTCATCATTTGAAGGTCTTGGATATTTTGAAGCATCTATTTCAGGTTCATTGCTTTTTGATATATCTTTATCAGAAAGCGGTTTGTCTGCAAGAGACAGATCTATATGGCAGTATCCACCCGGATTTTTATCAAGGTAGTCTTGGTGATATTCTTCGGCAATAAAGAACTGTTGTAGAGGGAGTACTTCTATTGCTATAGGCTTATCATACTTATTTTGTTCATTTGCTAAAACTTTTTCTATTATAGTTTTTTCCGAATTATTTGTATAATAAACCCCGGTTCTATACTGAGTACCTGTATCATTACCTTGTTTATTAATACTTACGGGGTCTACTACACGAAGATAATATTCGAGCAGTTCTTCAAGGCTTACCATATCAGGATTATATACAACTTTTACAGTTTCGGCATGTCCACTTGTATGTAGATCTTTATAGCTTGGATTATCGGTTTTACCGTTTGCATATCCGCTTACGGCATCCTCAACACCTTTAATCTTTTGCATATATGCTTCCAGTCCCCAAAAACATCCTCCGGCAAGATAGATTTCTTTCAGTTTTCCTGAATCTACAGTATTATTATCATTAACTGTAAATTCGGTTGTATCGTTATTTGCAAGAGTCTTATCTTTGTTTTTAAAATACATGGCAAAAACATATACAACTGTTACTACTAAAAGTACCGGTATTATCAAAAGTAATTTGTTTTTATTCATTTTTGTTCCTTTCTATTATATTTGACTTCCACTATATTGGATTTGGTAATGATATAGATTATAATACAACTTACAAGGTAAAGGATAGGTAAAACTTTTAAAAGGAGTCGGGTATGATTTTGGATGAAATAAGAAATGAATTATTTAAAATGCAGGATATTGCTTATAGAGATTTTAACAGTAAGTTGATACCTACGGTTGATAAGAGTCTTTTTATAGGGGTAAGAACACCTGAACTTAGAAAGTATGCCAAGCAACTTGCTAAAAGAGAAGATATTGAAGAATTTTTACATTCATTACCACATAAATATTTTGATGAGAATCAGCTCCATGCATTTATTGTATCTGAAATAAAAGATTTTAAGAGCTGTGTTGATAAAGTGAATGGATTTTTACCATATATAGATAACTGGGCAACTTGTGACCAACTCTCACCGAAAGTATTTAAAAAACATCATAAGGAGTTGATTGCATATATAAAAGAATGGCTGGAATCTGATAAAGTATATACTGTTAGATTCGGTATCGGTATGCTTATGGAACATTTCTTGGATGAGGATTTTGATATAAGTTACCTCGAGACAGTTTCAAATATAAGGTCAGATGAATACTATGTAAATATGATGATTGCCTGGTATTTTGCAACGGCATTGGCAAAGCGCTATGAGAGTGTACTTCCCTTTATTGAAAAAAGGAGCCTTGATATATGGACCCATAATAAGGCTATACAAAAGGCGGTGGAAAGTTATAGAATAAGTACGGAGAGAAAAACTTATCTAAGAGAGCTGAAGGTAAAGAAGGGATAAGGTGTTTTATTGAGGACAAGAGAAGAGGCCTGTAGTTTCGGGCTGGGATTTGAAAATACATATTTGGATAAACCTTTTAGAAAGGCGGATTGGCAGCTGATTAGAGTAAATGACAGTAAGAAGGCCTTTCTTTGTATTTATGAAAAAGACGGTTTTATAAATTTAAATGTAAAAGTTGACCCTGCGTGGAGAGACTTTTGGAGAAATACATATGCTTCAGTCATTCCCGGGTATCATCAGAATAAGGAACATTGGAATACTATAATACTTGACGGCAGTATAAAGGAAGATGATATAAAGAGGATGATTGCTGAAAGCTATGATCTGGTAACGGATTCACCTACAAAAAGGATATATGAGGCGGTAAAGAGAATACCTAAAGGCAAGGTTGCAACCTATGGCAAGGTGGCAGAGATGGCGGGAAATAAAAAGATGTCAAGGGCGGTAGGAAATGCTCTTCATAAAAACCCTGATCCTGACAATATTCCTTGCTTTCGTGTGGTAAATTCAAAAGGTGAGCTTGCGCCTGAGTTTGCTTTTGGAGGAATCGGTGAACAGAGAAAGCTTTTAGAGGCTGAGGGAATAGAAGTTAAAGATAATAAAGTAGATTTATCAAAGTATGGTTTAGAATAGGAGTCTTATGAAGTTATTTGGAGGTGCGGACCTAATTATATATTTCTTTATATACGGGCTTTTGGCTTGGGTACTGAATACGGTTATATACAGTTTAAAAGAACAAAAGTATATAAATACGGGTGTGTTGAATATTCCGATTCTTATATGTCCTGCCTTGATTATGACTTTGATGATAATAGTATCGTCAGGGAAAAATGTCAGCTATTACGGAATGCTTATGATGGCTTTTATAGATTATTTTATACTGGATAAGTTAGGACTGTTCTTCTCACAAAGGCTCCTTTTAAAAAAGGAAATAAGCCCTGAAAGGTTGGGATATGGTAAGAACCTGAAGACTAATTTAATAAATGCGATTATTATAATAGCTGTATGTTTTACCTGTTTAAAAACTTTACAGCCTATTATATTTTCTTTGGTATCGCTGATTCCAAGAATAATAGTAAATATAATTGCCCTTGTTCTTTTACTGCTTCTGATTTCAGATATTGTATTTACATATATTTTTGTCAGAAAATACCCTATGCAAAGTATGGACAGCAATATAGCCAAGAGAAAAAATACTTTTGGAGAATGGATTTCAAAAAACATCTGGCAGAGAATTTATAAGCTTTATCCAAGCCTTTTATCGGATGATTTTGAAGACAGCAATAAAGGTATTTCAGATGCGGATAAATTACTTGAAGAACAGGGAATTATATTTGCAAGAGGAATAAATGCCGCTAAGCTTATTTGGGTACTGTTTATATCCTCGCTTATCGGAGATATCGTAGAAACCATATATGTGCTTATTGTAGGCCATGAACTTATGAGACGCTCAAGTTTTGTACTCGGACCTTTCAGCCTTGTGTGGGGACTTGGTGCGGTAATACTTACATTAGCACTTTCAAAAGTAAAAAGGCAGAATAATCTGTCTATATTTATATCAGGCTTCTTTTTTGGAGGAGTATTTGAATACTTGTGCTCCGTATTTACTGAAGTATTTTTCGGTATGAAGTTTTGGGACTATTCACATATGTCTTTTAATATTGACGGCAGAACAAATCTTTTGTTTATGTTCTTTTGGGGCATAGTGGCTTTGGTATGGTTTAAATTCATATACCCTCCTTTTTCAAAGTTTATAGAGAAAATTCCACCTGTAACCGGCTCGGTACTTGCAGTTGTTATAGCACTGTTTTTTATCTGCAACGGAACGGTTACTTCAATGGTAATGATAAGGACTACGGACAGAAAAAAACACCCTGAAGCAAGGAATGTAATAGAGCAGTTCATAGATGATGAATATCCGAATAAAGCGGTGAGAAAGCTTTGGCCGAATATGAATTTTTTGGAGGAGTAGATATATGAAAAAGAGCAAAAAAAGTATGGCTGTAATTATGGCATTACTGGCGGCAACATTCTATGCGATAAATACTCCTTTTTCTAAAGTACTTTTGAAAAATGTCACACCGACATTTATGGCTTCATTTTTGTATCTGGGAGCCGGTATCGGTGTAGGTATAATGTATCTGCTTAATTCAAAAAGAGAGAAGAATATTGAAAAGCTCTCAAAGACAGACTTGCCATATACTCTAGGGATGATTGTTCTTGATATTTTGGCACCTATATTTTTAATGATCGGAATAAATATAGGTTCGGCTTCAAATGCATCATTACTTGGAAACTTTGAAATCGTAGTGACCACACTCATCGCTCTTTTGATATTCAAAGAGGTTGTAACATCAAGGCTGTGGCTTGCCATAGGATTTATTACATTGTCAAGTATAGTTCTATCATTTGAAGGAAGCGGAAGTTTTAAATTCTCTTTGGGTTCATTGTTTGTAATACTTGCAACATGTTGCTGGGGACTTGAAAACAACTGTACAAGAATGATTTCAGATAAAAGTACCTATGAGATTGTGATATTAAAAGGAATATTTTCAGGTACAGGTTCATTTATAATTGCAATAATACTTGGGGAGAGGATACCTGATATAAAATATATTTTGACTTCAATGTTGCTTGGGTTTGTGGCATATGGTCTCAGTATATTTTTATATATCAGGGCACAGAGAGATTTGGGTGCCGCCAAAACAAGTGCATACTATGCAATAGCTCCTTTTATAGGTACATTCTTATCATTTGTTGTAGATGGTGACAGATTGACAGAAGTTTATTTTATCGGACTTATATTTATGATGATAGGAAGCGTGATTGTTGTATATGATACAATGTTGAAAAATCATATTCATTACCATATACATACGATTGTTCATACACATAACGGCTCAACACATAAGCATGTAATTAAACATGAGCATACTCACTCTCATTTGGTTTCAGAAGAAAAGCATTCTCACAGTCATGATGATTATATAAACAGTGTGGAGCATAAGAGAATGCATGAGACGGGTGTGTAGATTTATATTTAATGTAAATGTTGACATTACATTAAATAGGCTATATTATTTTACTAAAAAAGGAGTATACAAATGCAGATATCAAGCAGATTTACAATAGCATTACATATTTTTGCATGTGTAGCATATTTTAAAGATAAAGAGAAGATAACCAGCGACTTTCTATCAGGCAGTATAAGTTCAAACCCTGTAATTATCAGAAATATTCTTTCTCAGTTAAAGAAAGCCGGACTTATAAATGTAGTCAGAGGAACCGGAGGTATAGAGATCATAAAAGAGCCGTCTGAGATAACATTTTATGATGTTTATAAGGCGGTTGAAGCAGTTAAAGAAGAGGGACTGTTTCATTTCCATGAGGAGCCGAATCCTTCTTGCCCTGTAGGGAAAAATATACATGGAATTTTAGACAGTAAGCTTGGTGAAATACAGGATGCGATGGAAAACAAGATGAAAAGCTATACTCTTTTGGATATTGAAAAGGGTATAAAAGAGATTTCAGACTAAAAGATGCTTATAACGGCATCTTTTTTTAAATTATAGTATTGACAAATTTGATGTAATTATTTATATTACAACTAGTATATATTCTGTTTTTAAAGGAGGTAAGTATGAATCAAAATGAAAGACTTGATTATCTCATAGAAGCTTTTAAAGAAGATTCCGTAGAGTATAAGAACTTAAAAGTACCTGTATATACAGACGGTAAGAAAAGAATATTACGTTCTCTTATGAATATCAGAATGCCGAGGGAAATGAATACTGAGGTATTAAAAATACAGGATGAATATCTTAGAGAAGCCATAAATGAAAACGGTATAGTAAATCTTTCCAATATAGATATGGTGGAAGATTCTATTTCTATATGGCAGGGAGATATTACAAGGTTAAAGGTTGATGCAATAGTTAATGCCGCAAACTCACAGATGCTTGGTTGCTTTATTCCTATGCATAGCTGTATTGATAATTGTATACATACATTTGCCGGTGTGGAGCTTAGAAATGAATGTAATAAAAAAATGAATCAGCTAAAGATCCGCTATGGCAGGGATTATGAACAACCTACAGCAATTCCTATGCTCACAGATGCTTACAATCTTCCCGCAAAAAAGATTGTGCATATAGTCGGCCCTATTGTACAGGGGGGACTTAGCAAAAGGAATGAGGAAGATCTTAAAAACTGTTATAAAAACACTTTAGATCTTTGCGTTGAAAACGGATTGAGAAGCGTGGCATTTTGCTGTATATCTACCGGAGTATTTCATTTTCCGAATAAAAGAGCTGCTGAAATTGCAGTAGCAACTGTAAGAGAATGGTTAAAAGAAAATCAAGGTAAAATGGACCATGTAATATTTAATGTATTTAAGGATGAGGATAAGAAATATTACGAGAGGGAACTATGGATAAAAAAGAATGTTGGTTACAGTGGGCAATAGAATTACAGAGTCTGGCACAGATAGGTCTTAATTATTGTAAAGATATATATGATAAAGAAAGATATCAGAGAATCAGAGATATTTCTGCAGAAATAGTTTCATTTATGACGGATATTCCAAATATGAAAGTTAAAAATCTTTTCTGCAATGAAAGTGGTTATCAGACACCAAAACTTGACACAAGAGCCGCTATTTTTAAAGATGAAAAAATTCTTCTTGTACATGAAAATGACGGCAAATGGTCTTTACCCGGAGGATGGGTGGATGTTAATGTATCAGTAGGCGAAAATGTAGTAAAAGAGGTTAAGGAAGAATCAGGATTGGATGTTATCACGGAAAAAGTAATAGCGATTCAAGACAGATCAAAACATAATCTACCCGTCTATGCATATGGAATATGTAAAATTTTTGTCCAATGTTCTGTAATTGGTGGTAAATTTGAAGAGAATAATGAAACAACAGAATATCGTTATTTTTCAATATCAGAATTACCTGAATTGGCAACAGAGAAAAATACTGTAGAACAAATCAAAATATGTTTTGAGGCTTATAAATCATATAATTGGAAAACATTATTGGATTAATTATTTTAGAAAATTCACAGAAAGGAGCAGAACTATGGATATTGAAGTTTTTAAAGTATCTGACGGTTACAGAGAGTCTATCAGCAAAGGAATAGCTGCAATGCAGTATTTTAAGGGCAGAGTTAAGTATGGAACCGGCGACAGAGAAGAACAGTTACAAAGATTAAAGAATGAAATTAGAAGTTGTGATGCAATTTTGATTGGAGCCGGTGCAGGCCTCTCCACATCTGCAGGATTAACATACTCCGGTGAAAGATTTGATAAGTATTTCTTTGATTTTGCAAAGGCTTTCGGTATAAAAGATATATATTCAGGCGGTTTTTATCCTTTTCCGAAGAAAGAGATATTTTGGGCATGGTGGGCAAGGCATATTTATTTTAACAGATATGTTGATGCTTCAAAACCTGTATATAAGGACTTATTTAACTTGGTAAGGGATAAGGACTACTTTGTAATTACAACAAATGTAGACCATCAGTTTCAAAGAACAGGATTTGATAAGAAAAGACTTTTCTACACTCAAGGAGATTACGGAGTTTTTCAAAGTACAAATTCGGATTGCAAAGATACCTCTGATAATAAGGAGTGGGTAGAAAAAGCTTTAAAAGCACAGGGATTTATTAAAGACGATAACGGTGTATTTATAGTACCTAGTGATCGAGAAATTCTTATGGAAATACCTACTGAACTTATACCGAAGACTCCAAGCGGTGATGATGTGACTACAAATCTTCGAGCTGATGATACTTTCGTAGAGGATAAAGGCTGGCATAATGCTTCAAGTAATTATGCTGATTTTATAAGAAGACATGAAAACTTGCATATACTCTTTTTGGAACTTGGAGTAGGAGCAAATACACCTGTTATTATAAAATATCCTTTTTGGCAGATGACATATGACAATAAAAAGGCGGTATATGCCTGTTTAAACTATGGAGAAGCCTTCTGCCCTGAGAAGATTAATGATAGAAGTATATGTATTGACGGGGATATTGGGGAAATTCTGTCACAGATTAAAGAAAAGTAATAGTTCTAAGGCGTGTATTGGAATTATGCCACGAATAATATACAATATTAGTGACATAATAAAAGGATGTTCTAATTGATTTTAGATTGGTCGGTTTTTAAACATTTAAGCTTACCTAAATGAAGGAGTGGAGAAAAAATGAGTATATTTACACCTGAAGCAAACATAATAATAAAAGAAGCAAGACCTGAAGATGCAGCTAAGCTAATTGAATACACAAAGCTTGTAGGTGCACAAACTGATAATCTAAGCTTCGGTAAAGAAGGTATAGGAGATACACCTGAGGTAGAGAAAGAGTTTATCAAAAGAATTAATTCAGGTCCGAAGTCTGTGATGTATTTTGCATGGAAAAATGATGATATAGTCGGATGTGCAAGTATAAGCGGTATGAAGCGAAGAATGATTCACAGAGCAAACTTTGCTATAAGTGTTGCCAAATCGGAATGGGGAAGCGGAATTGGAAGTGCACTTTTAGAAAAATGTATTTCCTTTGCTAAGAATAATGGAATAGAAATCATAAACCTTGATACAAGGAGTGATAATATCCGTGCTATTAGCCTATATAAAAAGTTCGGATTTGTAAAAATCGGTCAGATGCCTGCTTTTTTAAAAATAAATGGCGAATATATAGATGCGGATTTGATGTATCTGGATTTGAGAAAGTAATAAAAGATTATACCCCCACACCGGATAAAAAATCTGATGTGGGGACATTTTATATGTTTATCTTGGCAGCAGGAGAATTATTTAAAGTTTCTTCAATATATTTATTTATAGATATCTTATTACTTGTTGCATATACAAATATTTTCTTATGAAGTTCAGGTGAGAGACGAATATTAAAACTTCCTTTAAATGCAACCTCAGGTTCTTTACCTTCAGACTTACAAATATCAAGATAGTCATCAACAGCACCATGAAAATCATCTAACAGTTCTTTAGCATTTTCACCCTCATAAGAGATCAATGATCTTATACCTAGAACTTTTCCAAAGAAAATACAGTCTTCTTCAGAAAATTCAACGCTTCCAATATATCCTTTATACATAATAGTATTATTCATATGAGTCCCTCCTGTTCCAGAATTATTATAAGTTGCTTTATTTGATATGCTTTTAATTCTTTTTGTGGATGTGGTTTATGAAGCAAAATACTACCAAAGCTATTATTAACAAAGATTACTCTGGAACCACTGGTTTTCCCTTTATTTGAACGGAAATAGCCGAAGTAGTTTAATAGTGTTTCTGCATCATTAAAAGTAAAATCTTTAGGATTAGACTTGAGATGTTTTATAAGTTTTTCTTTTTGCCCCATAGCATTCCTCCTTTTCTATATTGTACCTTATTGAAGATGATTTTACAACTAAAAATAGTTGCAAAATTGAGACTTTAAATATGAATAATTATTTCCCCTCTACCTCCCCGTTTTTATATCTGAATTGTTCAGAAAAAGCAATCCTATGGCAAAAGAAATGAAAATATAAAGCATACAAGTTATTATTACAACAGGTAGATTTATTTCACCGGTTATATTTGTGCTGCCCATAGAGTATATAAGCATTGAAAAAGGTGTTGTATAGAAAAATCTCTTTACTGTGAGAAGAAATCCTAAAATATTTCCAAGGAAGGATAGTCCTACAGGTATTGCAAATGAAGGTATTATCAGAGAAAGCATACACTGAAAACTTGAAACGGCAATTATACAAAGTATACTTGCAAAGATTCTTAAATAAAATTCTTTCGGTATGCTTCCGGTAATCCCGATAAGCTTTCCTGAAACAACATAGATAAATGCGATCCATAACATACAAACAGTTGAAATGACAGCTACGGTAAGCCATTTATCCTTTAATACTTTGAAGCGTGAACTTGATGTAAGCATTATATTCCAGTTGGTTCCAAGATGTTCCATGCGAAAATCAAGGCTTGCAAGTATGGCAATTAATGGTGACAGGAAAAACAAACCTAAAAATAATGACTCCTGTGTCCAAAGGTCTGCCCAGTCAAATGATAATACTCCTTGATTTGAAAGGAAATTTATAATACCGATACCTGCAGAAATTAACGGAATCAATGCAAAGGGAATCCATACAGGGTTTCTCTTCATCTTGATAAGTTCGGCAGGCAATATGGTATGAGCATTTTTGCTTTTCCTATGTACATGAGCAATCTTAAAGTTACCTGTTTCAGGATCATTAAATACGGATAGACTAAGCTTATATGTAACAAAGAAATATAAAAAGCTTATAAATATCGCTTTTATATCTATTGCATTCCATGAAAGCAGCATATTTCTTGTAGCAGAGTCATAATCCATAGTAACGGTACTTAAAGAAAAAAGCACGGACCATGGAGTTAGTGCCGCTTTACTTACAAAAGCAATGAATACACCTGCAAGTGTACCTCCGAATGCGATTGAAAGCGCTGCAAATTGATTCCTGAACCTTAAGGACAGCAGACATTGAAGCTGAAATATAATCATTCCGAAAATAATCTCTGCAAATTCAGTCTGAAGTAATGCAAAGATTGGGAATCCTCCACCAATCATGAATTTAATACCTAAATATAAAATCATTATTGTCTGTATAAAACAAAACAAAGCTATATGTATTAAGCCGAATAAAAGTTTGGAAGAAAAGAGTTTTTTCCTGCTTTCCAGTGTGGGAAGAGTATTCCACATATTTCCTTTATTTTCTATATCAATACATCTGCTTGCCAGTACCGACATCATAATGGAAATCAACATTGTATTCAAAAACGGAATCGAACTGAAGATCATCTGCCATTCCTGTCCCTTTGGTAAGTCTCCATATGAGATGTAGAAATAGTTTAGTCCTGTTACAATAAATAATAATGATGCGGAAATCATGAATTTATTTTTTGTAAATTCAATGGATATTGATTTGTTTAAGCTGATTTGTTTCATAATGACTCCTTTTCCCCTGTAAGCTTAAGGAAAATCTGCTCCAAACTCTTACCAGTTGATTCGAGACTTGAGAGCTTTCCCTGGTACAGCATTTGACCATGATTTATAATACCTACATAGTCAGCCATTTGTTCTATCTCATTTAGCAGATGGCTTGAGATAATTACAGTTATATCTCTTTCTTTCGGCAGGGAAGTTATTAGTTTTCTTATCTCCATTATTCCGGCAGGGTCAAGTCCGTTGGTAGGCTCATCCAATATAAGTAATTTCGGATTTCCAAGAAGTGCCATAGCGATACCTAGCCTTTGCTTCATACCAAGTGAATAAGCAGCAAGCTTTTTATCTCTTTGTTCATACAGTCTTACCGTTTTCAGAGCTTTTTCTATTTCAGTTTCTTTAACACCTTTTAACTTTGCTATGATTTGCATATTTTCAAGTCCGGTTAAATGAGGATATCCACCGGGATTTTCTATAAGGCTGCCTGTTTGATGAAGCAGGTTTAACAGATTCTTGTTTGAAACTTTTTCACCGAAGAGTTTTATCTCTCCCGAGTCTTTCTTTATAAGTCCTAAAATCATTTTTAATGTAGTGCTTTTTCCCGCTCCGTTAGGTCCGAGAAATCCGTATACACAGGATTTAGGTACACTCATGGATAAGTCATGTACACGATTTTTTTTAGATAAATTTTTAGTTTCAAGTATTGTCTCAGTCATTGTTTTTCTCCTTTTGCTTGATATGTGAGTATGATAATGAATGAAGATTAAATGAAGATTATCTCCACATTATGTTTACATTAAGAAAAGTATTTTTATATAGCGACTTTACTTAAATACGATATAATAAGAAAACAAAACAATTTAGGAGTATATATGGAAAAGAAAGATTGTAAAATTCTGATAATTGATGATGAAGCGGAATTATCAAAGGTTTTAGGAGATATTTTAAAAAATGACGGATATACTGATATAGAATATGCCGATAATTTAAAAGAGGGAAGAGAGAAAATAGACAGCACTCAGATTCATCTTATTTTACTTGATGTAATGCTTGGGGACGGCAACGGATTTGATTTTTATGAGGAATTAAAAAGAGTAGGTATATTTCCTAAACTGCCCGTTATCTTCCTGTCGGCAAGAGATGAGGATGAAGACAGACTTCACGGTCTTGGATTGGGAGCGGATGATTATATAACAAAACCCTTCCTTCCAAAAGAATTGTTACTACGTATCGGTGCTGTACTTAGAAGATGTTATTCACTTGATGAAAACACATCAGATATTGTTTTAGGCGAAAGCCGAGTTTCTATAGAAGGAGGTATTGTAAAAAAGAATGGAGATGTCATAACATTGACAGCCAAAGAACTTGCATTATTCTCAATTCTATATAGAAATAGAGGTAGGATAGTAACTACAGATATACTTTGTGAAGAGCTTTGGCCGGACGGCAGTTTCGGACTTGAAAATTCCTTGATTGTACATATGCGCCATTTAAGAGAAAAGATAGAAAAAGATCCTTCAAAACCGATTTTTTTAAAGACGGTAAGAGGTTTGGGATATAAGATGGAGAAGATATGAGAAAAAGCTTAGAGAGAAGATTGCAATTTATACTGTGGGTACTTGTTTTTGCCATAGCCATATTGTTTGTGGATTTCATAATCTGTATGGTTGTGATGTATAAAAGCTCAGATATAAACTATACGGATGCAAGCGAGATAATGGAGAGTTTATCATACAATGCCGGTGAATATGTTTTAAGTGATGAAGAAAGTACACAATTACAAAAGAATAACGAATTTGCATTTTTACTGGACAGTACCGGAAATATTATATGGTCTGAAAATATGCCTGAATCTTTGAAAAAATCAAAGTATACTTTGCAGGATGTAGCTAAGTTTACAAGGTATTATCTGGGTGACTATCCTGTACGTACTTATATAGTCAGTGAGGACAGATTGTTGATAGTCGGAAAGCTGAATGCGGATATATGGAAATATACTTTGGAATATGATGCGAATAATGTTTTGACATTCTTGGAAATAACTCCGGTATTACTTATTTTCAATATTATTTTGTTTATCTTTGTTTCGATAAGGATGTATAAAGCAAGACAAAGAAGAATAGAGGAAGAAAGGGTAGAGTGGATTGCCGGAGTTTCTCATGATATCAGGACACCGCTTGCCGTTATTTTAGGTAATGCACAAATGATTACCAAAGAAAGCAATATTGATGAAATAAAAAGAAAGGCTGAGATTATTGAAAGTCAAGGACTTCGTATAAGAGCATTGGTAGAGAATTTAAATATAACAAGTAAGCTCGACTTCGGTACAAAAAGATTTGAAAAAAGCAAGGTTTGTTTAAGTACACTTATCAGAAAGATTGTAAGTAATATGATAAATTCACTTGATATTGATGCACAGTCTAAGTATGATTTTGAACTGAACATAGATGATGAGTTGCAAAAATATGAAGTTTCATTAAATGAAGAACTGTTTGAAAGAGCCGTAATAAATCTTTTAAATAATGCTTTTCGTCACAATCCCGGCGGATGCAGCATCTATATAAATCTATATAAAGAAAATAAAAAAACTGTTTTGGAGATAGGAGACAGCGGAAGCGGAATACCTGGCGAGTTTTTACAAAGACTGAATCAAAGATCATATGCCGAGAGTAAAAGCGTCGGAAAACATGGACTTGGACTAAAGATAGTTAAGAAGGTAGCAGCATTTCATAGATGGAAGGTAAAATTTACTAACGGCAAGAATGCAGGATTTGTTTGCAGGATGGAAATAAAATAGGTAGTAGGGAAGATTAACAGGGATTTATTATAATGTTATTCTATAGACACAGGTGGGAATTCCCACAAATTAAACGTTTATTTTAGAGGAACTTATGAATACAAGTGTAAGAGAATATGATGCAAAGTTAGATTCAAAGAAAAGAATTACTTTAAGAGGATGTATATTTGAGTATTACCATGTGAAAGAGAAAGAAGACGGAACGATACTGCTTGAGCCTCGTGAACTTAGAGAGCCTTTCAGGATTTCCGAGAATACATTACATATGATGGATACGGCAGTTGAAAATATTAAAGCCGGAATTACATCAGATGAAATCGACTTATCCGAGTTCTAAGGTGAGATATGTATAAAAGAAAATTACATTATCTAAGTTTGGCGAAGAAGTAGGTTGAAAAATAAGAGGGCAAGCACCCTCTTATTCTTCTGCCCAGAACAATTCATCTAAAGTCTTATCAAGTGCGCGGCAGATGGATAGACATAGGCGAATTGTGGGATTGTAGTCTCCCTTTTCTATAGCATTTATTGTTTGTCGGCTGACCCCTACCAGATCTGCAAGCTGCTGTTGGGAGAGGTCTTTTGCGGCTCTGGCAGATTTTAATTTAAGGTTTTTCATAGTTCCCCCTTATTCTTCATCTTTTTTAGATCTGTCTATCAACAATTTTATTACCAAGTTTAAAGTTAAAATAATAAAGGCAACAGCCACAATAAGATTTATGCCTTCTCTAAACTGTAACACTCCGTCTTTAAACAATGTGTGATCTGCTACAGACCTTATTAAGTAGTAGGCATTTAATAAAAATATAATGATATAGGTGATAAAGTGCTTTTTATAATTATTATTTTTATAGCTGCCGTAGGCGTCATTAAAAACAATATAAGTGTTCAGCACAATACCTGATATAAAAAGTATTATAACACTTATAAGATCATTTGAAACAGGTAATGCTACAGTATCTTTTGTGAATACATGTAAAATTGAAAGTATCATTATGGTAAAGTATGCATAAGCATATCCGCGTCCTCTGACAGCCAACTGTCTTTCATCATATTCTTCCTTTGACTTTTTTGAATTAAAAGCCAAAACTCCAAATACACCTACAATAAATAAACCAATCATAATATATTCCATAAAAACTCCTTTCAGACAAAATGTCATATATGTTTTACATCATCAATATAACTCTATTATTACATTATGTCAAGTACATTTTACTTTATGTAAGATTATATACTTGCTTAAAACATATATAATTGATATAAATAGGATGTATCAACATAGAAAGGAGTTTTCCTATGAAAAAATTCAAGGTGATCGTTGTGGCTGTAATCTGTGGTCTTGTTCTTTTTGCTTTTGCTAAAGCCGATTCTATACAGGATAAATATTACGGTGTATTTATAGGTATGACTAAAGAAGAGGGGATTAAGCTCAGTGATTACAAAGTCCTTGTACTTGAACCTACTGAATTTAATAAAGATGACGTAAAGAAGCTACATGAGAAGAATAAAAAAATATATGCCTATCTTAATATAGGATCTTTGGAAAACTATCGCCAATACTATGGGGAGTATAAATATAAAACACTTGGTACATATGAGAACTGGGAAGATGAGTACTGGATGGATGTCTCTGATAAGAAATGGCAAAATCTTATAGCAGATGAGCTTGGAAATAAAATAGCAGATAAAGGCTTTGACGGATTTTTTATAGATAACTGTGATGTATATTATCAGTTTCCCGAAGAGAAAATCTTTGACGGACTTTGTTCAATACTGAAGGAGCTTAGAAAGTATAATCTTGATACTGTAATCAACGGCGGAGATACATTTGTAAGCAAATGCATAGATGAAAAAATCGCAAAGGAAATGTTTGACGGGATCAATCAGGAATGTGTATTTACAAGTATTGACTTTGAGAATGAAAAATTCGGTGAAAAATCATCTACAGACCGTGAATATTTTATACAATATTTGGATAAAGTAAAAATGGATGGACTTAAGGTATTTTTAACAGAGTACGGAGCTGATGTAAGAACTTTACAAGAGATTGAAAAATATTGTAAAGAAAACGGATTTCATTGGTACAATGCAAAGAATATGGATCTAAAATAGAATTTTAAGTGTTTTAGATATAGTATAGGGGTATAGGTATATTGTTTAAAATTTAATTTTGTATATTGACTTTTTTATTGGAAATGTTAGAATATCTAAATGTTATGAATTGATATTCATAAGACACAATAACATTACTAAGAAGAGGTATTTATGAAAAAGTTGGCGATTTTGGCAGGACTTTGTATTACAGCGGTGAGTATGTCCGCTTGCAGTTCTCAAAAGAGAGTAGTCGGTTCCAAAGGTGACGAGTACTCTGTGAAAAAGGATGTGGAGAAGGTCAGCAATGAGGCACAGTCAGGCGATACGACTTATGAGCCTTATACAATCACATTGAATCTTGAGAGATCAGGTGCAGGACAAAATATGGAAGAGACATTTACATCCGCACCGAAGAGAATAGTGGCAGACGGTGATCAAATGGTGGATTTCTTTTTGGATCTCGGACTTGAAGACAGTATCGTAGGATATACAAGAGGAGCTTGTCTTGATACTGTAAATGATTTCCCGGCAAGAGATAAGTTAAATAAGATAGTTCCTGACGGTCAGAATCTAAGTAAGGCATCCAAGGAACAGATTCTTGCATTAAAACCTGATTTTATGATAGGCTGGGATTCACTTTTCTCAGATACCAATTTCTCTGTAGACTGGTGTCTTAAGAATAATATTATTCCGTATTTCCCATACTCATGTTCAGATAAGGCGACTATGGAAGATGTATACAAGGACTATGACACATTAGGACATATCTTCGGTGTTAAAGACCTTGCAAACAAAAAAGTACAGGCTATGAAAGATACTATAGAAGATGTAAAGAAGACACTTGGTGATGATGTTTATAAAAAGCCTGTTTCAGTCTTTGTATATGACTCGGGTGAGGATGCACCTTTTACAGCTTGTCAGGGAATACCGGGAGATATGATAAAGCTTGCAGGAGGTCTTTCAATATTTAGTGATATAGACAAGGGCTGGGCCACACCTTCATGGGAAGAGGTTGTTGCAAGAGATCCGGATGTAATTCTTATACTTGATTATAATAATGATACCGAGGCAAAGAAGAAGTTCCTTGAGACTAATGAGTTTACAAAGAATCTTCGTGCTGTAAAGGAAGGAAGAATCTACAGCGCTTGTTGTTCAGATATGCAGGGATCTTCAGGTTCCGCAAATGCCGTAAAGATAATGGCGCAGCAGTTCTATCCTGATAAATTCAAATAAGTTTTAGATTAGAGGCTGTCACTTTGGTGGCAGTCTTGTTTTAGGAGACAGTATGAAAAAATTTAAAAAGCATTTTTTACCGCTTGAGTCAAACGGTGCATATCTGTTTTTTATATTTATAATGATTGCCGCACTGATT
>NZ_DBHIEQ010000007.1:60590-62780 GCF_057250505.1 Lachnoanaerobaculum sp.
TAGTCTCAATCGTACTTGGCAGCGTGGATATCAAGTTTGGTGATGTTTTAGGATTTTTGTCAAATAAAATCAGCGGTAGGAGAGTAGTAGTACCCACATGGGACAGCAGTATTGAGTCTATCATTTGGGATATTCGTACTCCCAGAGTTTTGACCGCATTTATTGTAGGAGCCGGACTTACACTTTGCGGTATTGTAATGCAGGCACTTACAAAGAATACTTTGGCGGATCCGTATGTTCTCGGTATTTCACAGGGCGCATCATCAGGTGCCGTATTTATGATTATGTACGGGTCAATGTTTTTTTACGGACAGTACGGTACTGTATTGGGTGCGTTTATCGGCGCAGTTATATCTATAGTGATTGCACTTCAAATAGCCAAAATCAGAAACAAGGTTACTGCGACACAACTTATTCTTGCAGGTATTGCCGTGGCGGCGATATTTGGAGCTTTAACCAATATAATGATTTATCTGCAAAGAACGGGATCCGATAAGGTAAAGACCGCTCAGTATTGGATGATGGGTTCACTAAGCGGTTCAACATGGGAAAGACTGGTCTATGTTGCCATTGTATTTGTTGTATGCTTTATCGTGATATACGCAATCAGAAAGATGCTTGATGCCATGCTTTTGGGTGATGATGTTGCACTTACACTTGGTGTAAATACAGGCAGATTAAAGCTTATTATGATTTTGGTAACAACATTACTTACAGGTGCGATAGTTTCTATAAGCGGAGTAATAGGTTTTGTCGGACTTACAATTCCACATATTACAAGAAGCGTAGTGGGAAGTAAGCATACAAGACTTATACCTGCCGCCACATTGGTGGGAGGTACATTTTTAGTGCTGGCGGATGTGATTTCAAGAGTGATTATTTCTCCTGAGGAGTTACCGATAGGTGTTGTATCGGCATTCTTCGGTGCACCTTTCTTTCTGTATTTGATAAGAAAATCGAGAACGGGAGGAAAAGGCTGATGAAACTTGAAACAAGGGGTATTACATATTCTATTGACGGAAAGCTTATAATAGACGGTATTGATATAAGTGTCAAAGAGGGCGAGTTTGTAGGAATAGTCGGGCCGAACGGTTGCGGTAAGTCTACACTATTAAAAAATATCTATAAGGTTTACACTCCTGACAGCGGTGTTGCATATATAGACGGAGAAGAGATTTTTAAAATGTCCAATAAAAAGACTGCAAAGAAAATGTCCGTAATGCAACAGGAAAATCTTGTGGATTTTGATATGACGGTATATGATATGGCAATGCTTGGAAGATTTGCGTATCAGAAGATGTTTTCAGGAGACAGCGATGAGGACAGGGAGATTGTACTTGAATACCTTAAGGAAGTAGGCCTTGAAGGTTATGAAAAGAGACACTTCCTTTCACTTTCAGGAGGTGAAAAGCAAAGAACATTACTTGCAAGAGCGTTAAGTCAAAAAGCACCGCTTATAATACTTGATGAACCGACCAATCACTTGGATATCGGTTATCAGTATCAGATAATGAATATATTAAAAAGACAAAAGCTTACCACGCTTTGCTGTGTTCATGATTTGAATATTGCGGCTACCTACTGTGACAGAATAATACTTATGAAAAAGAGGGAAGTATTCAAAATCGGAACTCCGAGGGGGATGCTTACAAGTGAGAATATAAAAGAGCTTTTCCATATAGATACTCAAATAATAGAGAATGAAAAGACAGGCAGTGTAAATATTATTTTCCTGCCTGAACTATAGAGATTAGAGATAAGAAGAAGTCGTGTGAATCGGATTTAAGTTCACACGATTTTTTGACACATAAAAACGACACAAGGATATGATAATGGAAATTTTAATAAAAGTTTAAGAAAATAATTTTCCATGTATCATTTGATAGTTCCAAAAACAAAAAAAATAGAGTAGAATAGTAGGGATTTTTAAAATCAAATTTTGATATAAGGAGGTGTAGGTTAATCGGTTAATTTTATGATTTTCTACGATGCAAGATAGTAGAAAACATACAACTTTATATGGATAAGGGCTAGATCTATAGAAGTTGTATGCTCTAGGGCTAAGAGCAATTTTAATATTATTGAGCAGTTTGCCTATGCAAGAGGGCAAACAAAATGTATAAAGAGATAAAATCGCAGAGTTTTGCTTGGGCTAGGTGAGGCTTTTTCTTATAAACAAGAGTATAAGTT
>NZ_DBHIEQ010000007.1:62790-95912 GCF_057250505.1 Lachnoanaerobaculum sp.
GTTTGATTTTATGTCTTTATGTTTAATGGAGGAATAAAATAATATAGTGATTTTATTTTGTACAAAAACTTATAGAGGTGATATATGACACAAAATAAGCACAAGGGTAAAAGACTGTTGGCAGGTCTCTTATCCTTTTTGATGGTGGCTACAGGGCTGCCTTTAGGGGAGATGGATGCAAGGGCTAGCAGCCTTGTCCCTAACACAAGCCTGACAGATAACGGTGACAGATACCCTTATATGGAGACCACAGGCTCCGGAAATAACAGAGTCAGTTACGGTTCTTCTTCATCTACAGGATTTACGTTTCAGAAGATGGGAGCGGGGCTGCCGGGCAGAAATACTAATTATGATCCGTTAGATACATATAGAAATAAAAATGTTGGACCGGTTGAGAACAACTTTCCATTGGTATCTGACGATATTATGCAAAAAAATTCATTTAATATTGCAGCAGTAATAAATGATAGTGATGCTGCCAGAAATACTCCGGGAAGTAAAGGTTATGAGACAACAGTTCGTACTGCATATGGTAAGGATTACTGGGCTACATATTATGGATTTGGAGACATAAGACCTGGTGGTGATAATTCCCTAACATACTTAGATCCATATATTAGTTATGATACAGATGGTGTAACTCCTCTTCAAGCTTCACTACAAGGAAATGACACCATGACATTTGTAGGTACAGGTGCAAATAGAAGGGCAAAGTATTTTGGAAACGATTTTCCTGTTAGGTTATATCATGCTACATATAATGGCGGTGTTACAGAATTACAAGTGCCCGGAAAACCGGCAGGTACAAAGATAGAGGTTCGTCAGGAGATTAAACCTGATGATGATGATAAGAACTTACTTGTAACTTACACAGTAGCCAATACAACAGGTGATCCTGTTAAGTTTATGATTGGTAATGAGTCTGATACATATCTATATAATCATGATGAGGCACCTATTTTAGTTACACAAAGTGGACAGCATCTTCATATGATGGCAAATAATGGTGGTAAATATCAGCTATCAGATTTTGATGTAAAGGTAAAGTCGGGATATGGAAGAGTTTGGGCAGGTCAGTATCCTTTTACACCATTAGAAACGATAGGCTCTTTGGTATATCATACGGGATTTGCATTTGCTAAGGCAGAGGATTCTTTGATACAAGGTTATGATTCTGCGGCATCATTTTCAGCCTTCTTTGATTTGGCACCGGGACAGACAAAAAGTTCCACATTTGAAGTATCTATGAGAGTATCCGTATATTATGTAGATCCTACTTATGCAGGTCAAAACGGTGCTTCTACAGGTTATATCACAAAGCCGTATAATACTGTACAGGATGCTATAGATGCGATAGGAGCAAGTGGAACCGAGAAGGCATATATCTATGTGATGGATAATACTGAGATACCGGCAACACTTAACTGGAACAGTGCACCGAATCTGAAGAGTCTTACAATACAGACCAGTTTGTATGATAAGATAGGTTCGATGAGTGTGTCTGATGCTCCGGGTTATTACGGAACTCATCCTGAAGATATGCCTAACGGTCCTGTAAAGAAGCTTATTCGTAAGGACAATTTTGCAGGTGACCTTATAGAAGTTCCTGCAGGAAAGACTCTTACTCTTACAAATATAGAGATAAACGGTAATAAGGCTGCAACTGATGCGGCAAGTACCAATGTTACAGGTGCTTTGGTAAAGGTTGAAGGTCAGCTCAATTTAAAGGCCGGTACTACACTTAAAGATAATAAAGTGCAGGGTACAGCAACTGCTTCAGCTATAGATGTGGTAAGTAACGGTAAGGTGGTAGCAAATTCAGGTACAGGTGATATAAGTATTACAGGTAATGAATCTACAAATAATGTTTCAGCTGTAAGCCTGGCTAATGCAATGGCAATTACCGGATCAACGCCAACTGAATATCCGTTTACTTTAAGCGGAAATGTAAATGTAACAGGAAATACGACTACAGACACAACTAGAAATACAACAACCAATGCAAATATCGGTCTTGGTGCAAACTATTTGTACATACCGAAGGGTGCCAAGTTTACAGGAAGTGTCAGTGTAAACGAAGCTGACCAGTCAAGGTTGCCTACCTCAAATACAGAGGGAAGTACGGTGCTTGATTATGCCGGAAGAGGCAGTGTGGCACTTCCATACTCTATCGGCAGTATTACTGCAGATAAACCGGGACAGACTATAGCACCGGGAAATGTAGCGCAGCAGGTAAGAGCTGGAACCACTATAAACGGTGAAGCTAATCAAGTACAGAATGTTGCATACTTAAAGGCTCCTGTATATAGCTTTACTCTAAACTATGCTGATGAGGACGGAAACAGTATTCCGTTTACAAAAATGAGTTTTACAGGAAATGATCATATAACCGGTGCAAACCCGTATACAACTTCATATGCGGCAGGTGCAAATATAAAATATGATCTACCTACACTTACAGGAAACTATGCAGGCTATGTATTTTCCAGAGTTGATATTCCTTCTGTATTAACTACAATACGTTCACAAAATGACACATCAGGTAATCCGAACGGAAATATTATAGGTACCATGGGCACCAACACTGCAAATATTACAGTGTACTTTAAGAAAAATGTAGTTCGCTACCATTTTGATACACAGGGTGGTAATCCTATAGCAAATATGGAAGAGAATATCGGCGCATCGACTACGACTCTGGGAGTGATACCGACACCGACAAAGTACGGTTATGTATTTGACGGTTGGCATACATATACCGATAGAAACGGTAATGAAGAATATGATGCCGGAGATACTGACGGTGGTGCATTTACAGGAGTAGGAAATCCCGCAATATTCCCGGCACCTATTACTGCAGGCAATGTATATCTTTATGCGAAGTGGACACCTGATCCTACATTGCATAACTTTACAGTAACACATAAGAATTCAAATGTTGCATTACCTATAGACTTTGGCAGTGAGCTACCTGTATCATACAGCTTCACACAGTCGATTACCGCAGATCCGCTTGCTTCTATTACAGGATATATATTCAATACAGGAGTACTTAATCCGTATGGTGCGGGAACTGTGAATACCTCAACAGGCCATGTGGCTGCTACAATGAATACAACGGGTGTAGATCTTACATACAGATATAAGGTAGACCCAAATGTAACATTTACTTATACAATACATCACCGTGACAGTGCAGGAAATACATTGGTGGCAGATCAAAGCGGTACACTTAATGCGGAACAGATTTTCTCAAGTCAGCCTGACACTTCAATCACAGGATATAATTATACGTCTTTCAGTATAGTACAGGGCGGACATGAAAATCTTACTTATCCGAACTACAGAACAGGTCTTGACAGTGCAGGATTTATAACACTGAATGATCAGACTACAGGACAGTTTTCTGCGCATATGCCGAATCAGAATGTAGAGATTACATATATCTACACGGCGGATTCTTCAAACAACCTTGTGCGCAGATTCTATGACAGAGAGGTAGCAAACAGCGTACTTGCAAGCAGTGTTGACGGTATAGCACCGGGATCTGCAATAACAAATATGCAGATACCTGCTGCAGGCAGCACGGTGGGAGATAAGCTCTACGGATATATCTGGGACAGCAATTCAACTGCAGATATCAATCCTGCAGGAAGCAGCTGGGGAAGCGTAAATCCGTCCGACGGAGCATTAAACGGTGCAATGCCTTTATCGGCAACAGGACCGATCAGTGTAGACTATAAGCTCAGTCGCGATCCGAGCAAGTGGAGAGCGATAAACTTTGCAGTTGCAGCTGCACCTAACAACGAAGGAAGTGTAAGCTCGGTAATGCTTGGAGCACCTACTACATTCCTTGGAAGTGACGGAAGTGCTCTCGGTAATGCAAAGGCGGATACATTCAATAAGCTCAGTGCTCAAGGAAGTATCCCAAGTACAAGTGCAAATAGATATTATAAGTTTGACGGTTGGTATATGGATGCGGCTGCAACCATACCTGTTGTACCTACAGATCCGCTGCCAAGCGGAAGTTTACCGCTCACATTGTACGCAAAATTCGTTGAAGATCCTTCTATGTGGATTGATATAAACTTTGCGGCAAATGCAAACGGTAGCGTGGGAACACCGACAACTCTTCACAAGCCTTTTGATTATGCATGGGGACAGATTCAAAGTGACTTACCAAGCACTATTCCGGTAGTAAACTATAATTTTGCCAACTGGGGTGACAGTGCAAACCGTGCGATGACGGCAACAACCCCCCTTGTAAATCATGCGACATACTATGCAAACTTTACTAAGGATCCTGTTACTTGGGGTCTTACTATAGGTTCTATAGTACCTACAGGTCATCTTGAAAGTGACGGAAGCGGTGAAATAAGAATAAACGGTACAACACCGGGCAATGTATATGTGATCAGTGATAAGAACGGTAAGATTGTAGCTGTAGTTACAGGTGAATCTGTAGGAAGCATTACAAATGTTCCTAATCTGATTCCGGGTGCACACTATGATGTGCAGGAGGGTACACCTGATACTATTGCAACAGTCGGAAATCCTACATCATCTGTTACAGGCAGCAATGTTTCTGCACCGATAGATACCTATGTTCCTACAGTTGATAACAACTACAGCGTAGGTTATGATCCTGACAATGACGGAATGGCTCAGATTATTATAAATCCTGCCGATCCTGATGCTGATTATGCACTTATCGACGAAAGCGGAAATGTGGTGAATTATCCGGGAAGTGACAACGGATGGATAGGCTCATCAGGCAATCCGTCAAAGGTTACTTTCAACAATTTGAATCCTAATGAGACATACACTGTTGTGGCAAGAAGAAGGGGTGATACATCAATTCCAAATCCGCTTACAAAGCTTCCTGACGGAAACGCAATCACAGCCAATCCGGGAGATATGGCAGACGCACCGAAGTACATTGTTGAGACTGTAAACGGTGAAGTGGTAAGTGTAGGAAGCAACAGCGTAGGCTCAAACAGCTATACCGATGCAAAATCAGGTGAACCGGTAAGCTTACATGCCGACCCTGTAAATGCAACAGGATACAACTTTAAGTATTGGCAGGTACTTGCAGGAAGAGCGGTAGGAGTTACCGGAAAAATACCTACAAATGATTACACATTCACAATGTCAAACTCAAATATTGTCTTTAAGGCGGTATATGATCTTCCGAAGGTGGCGGCTGATGATGCTGATGCCGATGAAGAGATCAGAGGAGGTGCTGTAGGAGAGTTCGGACTTGATCCGAATCAGATACCTGCACTTGCACATGATCTTACAACACCGCAGGATCAATCACTTATCGGTGTAAACGGTGCCAAGGTTGACTACAGAGTTATATTCTCAAAGAGAAATGTAAGCAATGCAGAGAGTGCATTGGTAAAGCCTGTATCTGTCTCAGGTATGGATCATCATGATGCATATACTCCGGCATATGCACTTGATATCGAACTTGAAAGATATGTAGACGGCAGAAAGGTTGGAAGAGCAACAGCATCCAACGCAAGTATTGATGTTACGGCACAGCTTCCTGCAGCCGATACGGATCAGCTTGACTATGAGATCTTTGACGTTACTACAGGTACACCTGTTGCAATGAGTTATGTCGGAGATCTTGACAACAATGCGGGACTGTTCAAGTTCACGGCAAATCTAAATCACACCTATGTAGTGGTTTATTCAAAGGTATTTAAGGTGGTATTTGTGGATAACAAACCTGTACTTGATTATCAGTATCTTAATGATACAAGCAGAAACTTCTACCACAAGTTCAAGGTAAGAAGAAAAGAGGCGGTAGATGATGCCGATTATTCTCTTGATTATTCGCTTGTTCAGGCGTACGCAAACGGAGAGACTGCCGGAAACCTTGTAACACCTTTTGAAGATATATACGGTGTTGAACATAATTATAAGAACTGGTCAAAGAAGGAAAATACTCTTTCAGTATTTGATCCGTCAATGAAGATTACAAAAGCCACCACTATATACGCTTACTATGAGAATAATAAGCCTAAGGTTGACAAGGCCAGAGTAGACTTGGCGGATACCGTTCAAAATGCCAAGGATTTACTTGGAAACCCTTATCTTAAGGCAGGTGAGGCCGATACTATCAGTAGTAAAATCCTTGAGGCTATAGATACATTGGCATGGGCAAGAGATATACTTGATAAGGACGGCATTGACCACAGAAGAATGGCAAACTATGCCGAGCTTCAACAGGCAATAGACGGATTGCTTGATGTAATCAACAGATACAGCAATATATCAAACGGCAGATTGTCGGACAGAACAAGAAGAACAGGCGGTGCAAGCGGTGGCGGAAACTCTTCAGCAGGAAGAGGTTCAATACTTTTGACACCGGGAGAGAAAAATACTGCAAATAACAAGGCAACACTTGAAGGAAGTAATGTTACAAGCTTTGTACTCGGAACTGACGGAAAGTGGGAGACAAATCCTGTAACAGGAGGTTGGAGCTTTGTATTAAACGGCGGACTTCCGCTTAATTCTTCATGGGCTAAGATTCAGATTCCGGATAAGAACGGCAATCTTATCAGCAGATGGTATTTCTTTGATGCAAAGTCAACAATGGTTACCGGATGGATGCAAGACCCGTCAACAGGTAACTGGTATTATATGAATACTCGAAAGGGAGAACTTGAAGGTCAGATGGTTCTCGGATGGGTACTTGATACCAATACAAACCTATGGTATTACATGGACGAAAACAACGGAGTGATGACAAGAGGTTGGCATCACGATCCGCAGGACGGAAGATGGTACTATATGAACAATTCAGGTGCTATGCTTACAGGCTGGCAACATATCGGAGGAAAGGAATACTTCTTCAACCCTGAAGTTCCTGCACCTACATATAAGTGGAATGCTTCCGATATGAAATGGGATTATGTAAAGACATCTTCAAGACCATATGGCTCCATGTATGAGAATGAAAAGACACCGGACGGCTACACAGTAAATGCCAACGGTGAAAAGCTTCAGTGATATCGGAGAAAAATATGAAAAAAATAAAAAGAAAAATTGCTTCCCTATTAGTGGGAACAATGGTTTTGACCCAGCCGGCAACCATGTCGGCATGGGGAACCCCTGTGACGCAGCCGCCGGCTCCCACAGGTTCAGGTTTTCAGTTCAATTTTACGGAGTTGAATCCTTCTTTAAAAAAGATTGTTGAAAATGTAAATATTCCTGGAGGTACTCCAAATGCTTTAATAGATTCGGGTAGCGACTTTTACGGAATGGTTGTAAATCATACAAATCACTATGTATATCTGCCTTTCGTAAAACCGGATACAGGTAATCCCGATAACGGAACTTTTGATAATACAAAGAGCTTGGACGGTAAGAATTGGGATACTATGGGTCTTGAAGGTTATGAGATAGAGCATTGGATGACCGATAAGGAAAACGGATTCGGACTGTGGAGAATGGACGGTCTTACTTATCCGAGTACGGGAAAGACTTATTATGCCAAGCTGAAGGCGGATACAAGTAAGCACTACAATTTGAAGGTGCAATATACTGCAAATAGCGGCGTGTATGTTCCGGGACTTCCTGCAGATTTAACTACAACTAAAAATGTACTTGAAGCTATACCGCAGTCACCTTTAGTACCTGACGGGTATATGATAACCAATATAGGTGCCGATGATACCGTTAAATTTTATGATCACAGTACTACAACACCGTTCACAACTGAATTTACAGGTTTTACAGCTACAGACGCCGGATTTACTATGGATAATAATAAAAACTTAAGCGGAACCATGGTAAATAAGGATACGAAGATTACATTTAACTACAGTGTAAATCAGGATGTGAAAAAGTCGTTACAAGTGGTGGATGATATATATCAGGATGCCGCTTTGAGCATTTTGTCAAAATCCAAACCGAGGGTGGGAGGTTTATATTATGAGGCTGCGCTTACAGATATCGGAGCGAAGAATATAAAACTGAATGAAGATATAAGTAAAAAGGATGCGGCTCATGCTACATCGGCCGACAGATATATTTATGACGGAGTGGTAATAAGTCATATTACAAGTGATAAAAATATTACAGACGGTAATACTGCCGCCAATGCAACACTGCTTTCAGGTGACGCAGGTTCGGGAGCAAATGCATATGACGGACTTAAAGTCAACATGACACCTACATCTACAGATTTCGGTAAGATAACAGGTCAGATGCCGAATCAGGATGTAAAGATAACTTATAAGTATCATATCAATCCTGCATTTGAGACTACACTTCGTGTAAGGTATATGGATGACAGGGGAAATGATATAACAAAGCTGATTGTTTCCAAGTATGAAAACGGCAATGCACTTCCTACATCTTCAGCCGGATTAAGCAACGGAGGAATATATAAAGAAGTTGATACTGCCGGAGATGCAACATTCCTTGATATAAAGGCGGGATATAATGCCGGAAGTTATAATGTTCATATTCCGGTGCCGAAAGTAGATAATTATAAGTATGGTACCGACCATCCTAAGGCACAGCCAAACGGCGGTACTGCAACATGGGGCAGTTCATATCAGACTGCTATAGCAAATATTGATTCTGGCTGGAGTGATACAAATCAGAAGTTTGATTTAACTACTGCTGCAACAGGACCGATTGAATCTAAAGAGATTATTGTAACCTATGCACTTGATCCTACAGCTATAGTTCAACTTATTCCTATTAACGGAGCAGGCGGAAGTATAAAGGTTGCAAATTCACCTACAGCTGCAGATTACAATGTAAATACGGATGCGGCAATCAATCTTTCAAGAATTACTCCGACAGGAAGTACCACATACAGTGTGAATATAAAACCAAGTGATATGATTTATTATCCGGTGCCTAATGCAGGATACAGATTCGATCATTGGGAGACATCATCAGAACTTGGTGCACAGAAGGTAAACTTAAATCTCGGTACACCTCAGACTGTTACAGGAATTCCAAACAGCAAGAATGCAATCACGTTGACAGCAAAGTTTACAAAGATACCGAGTAACTTCAACACCTATCATTTCAATATAGGAGGTCATATCTCTCCACTACCTTTTGGTCAGGATGCACAGATTGCAAATGTAGATGCGAGCGGAAACCCTGTAAATCTTACATTCGGTGACTTAAGTGCATATACTGCCGTAAACCCTGATACGGGATACTCAATACAGTGGTTTGACGGTAACTTTAACCCTATTGATGCAACTACACCTATAGGCAGTTTGAACGGACAGACTTTCACGGCATTTGCTCAGCCGACATCACCTCTTGTAGCAAATGCGCCTACAGCTAACGGACAGTTACATCCTTCAAACGGAACACTTTCAATACAGATAGACCCTACAACTATTGACAGCAGACTTCGCTATGTAGTAGTAGACCCTGTCAGCGGAAATGTAGTTAGTGTGGTAAACGGAGCAAACCTTGTTTCAACAGGCGGTGAGATAGCGGATCCTGCACTTAATCCGGGACAAAATTATCAGGTATATACGGCACTGCCAAGTGCGGTGGTATCGGTAGGAATGCCTATACCAAGCAGCGATGTTTCGACACCTACATCGGCTACAATACCTACAACAATAAATCCGCTTGTTGAGGTGGATGCAAATCACCGCGGTAAGGCAAAGATTACAGTTTCTCCGCTTTCGGCAAATACAGATTATGCGCTGATAGGACCCGGCGGAGTGGTATATCCGTTTACAACACCTACGGGAAGTGACCTTGTATTTGACAACCTTGATCCTGATGTAAATTATCAGATAGTGGCAAGACCTACAGGAAGTAATATAGATCCTGTGACCAGGCAGACTACCACAGTGCCTAAAGATGTAAGTACTGCAAACCTTTCAATACATAATGCAAACAGTGATATCACAATCATTGCAGATGCAAATCCACAGTACAGTCTGCTTCATTTCAACGGCAGTAATGCCACTGCTGCAAATCCTTTACAGGGAGTAGCGGCAGGTACAAATGTAGAGATCAAAGCCGCACCGATTGATACTAACAGCAATATTTTCCAAAGCTGGAATGTAATAAGCGGACTGAGAAGTTACAATATTTCAGGAGACAGAATTTCATTTACAATGCCTGACGCACCTGTAAGATTACAGAGCGTATTCGCTTCATCGTCAGGAAATACATGGGCTAAGGATTATGTCGACAGCATACATTCAAATCAGGATGTCGGTGTTGTATATCCTATGCTTAATGAAGCGGGAGACTTCAGAATACAGATAATAAAATCAAGTGTACCTGTGGCTACAAGAAATGCAATAGCAAATGAAACAGATGACAGCTTCAGATCCGTATTCTTACTTACATTCAATGTACAAAAGAAGAATTCTGTAAGCGGTGTGTGGGAAGATTATACCGACCCTAGCGGAAACAATATAACATTTGATGCAAATATTGTAACAGGAGCACTTCTTGGCAACAGAAGCTACGGATTCTATGAGCTTGGAGGAAGTCTTGCTTCACCTTCAAACGCAGGAAGTTCAAGTATAAGCCCTTATACAGGAGTGGACTTTACAGCACCTACATATAACGGCGAGTTTACACTTACAGTTTCAAACGGTTCCACTTATGCGCTCGGATATACACTTCCTGATGATGTAAGAACTGTTTTGGTAAGAGATGCAAGAGACAATCACCTTGTTTCAACTCTTCATATTGCCCAGACAAGAGTAATTGAAGACTATGCAAATCTCTACACTGCAAATCTTACAAGAGATTATATAGATAACAACGGTATCACATGGCATTATGAGGGTGTAAGTGATGACAGAGATTCATTTGTACCTACCGATACAACTACAAGAGTTTTGGCGGATGCCACAGTTTATCTGTTCTTCTCAAATGACAGAGTCGACAGAAATCAGGCTGCAACAGATTTGTCAAATCTTATAAATCAGGCAATAGCCGCTCTTCCTAATGTTGCCAATACAGGTATGCTGCAAAATGCTATAGATACGGTTAAGGCTGTACTTACAAAAACAAACAGAAAGGCTTCAACCGGGGAGTTAAAGGCGGCATACGATGCACTTGAGCTTGTACTGAAAAATGCCGGAAAAAAGAGTAACGGCGGAAATTTAAACGGTTCACATTCGGGAGGATCTTCAGGAGGCGGTGGCGGTCGTGGAGGTTCAGGTGCTGCAGGCAAATCAAAGACTCTCGGTGCACAGACACCTATCGCTGTGGGAATCAGCGGAAACTGGGAACTTATAAATCCTGAAGAGGCGAAAAATAATCTTGATAATTCAAAGTGGATTTTTAAGTTAAACAGCGGAGAGAGAGTTACAGGCTGGCAGAAGTTGAGCTATACCTATGAAGGAAGAACCAAGGAAGAGTGGTATCACTTTGAAGAGGACGGTATCATGGACAGCGGATGGTTTTTAGACAGAGCCGCAAATAAATGGTACTACCTTTCAATGAACCATGACGGATTCTTCGGCGAGATGATAAAGGGATGGCATCATGATCCTGATGACGGCAGATGGTATTTCCTTGACAGAGCCGACGGACATATGCATATCTCATGGGATAAGATTGACACAAACTGGTATTACTTCAATCCGAATCCGCCTGCTCAGACATGGTTCTTTGACAACAGCACAGGCCGTTGGAACTATGGCGACAACAAAGACATAAGACCTTTAGGTTCTATGTTCATAAATGAAGATACTCCGGACGGATTTCATGTGAATGATACCGGAGCGTGGAAATAAAATTCCACAATCAAACTACCTAAAAATTATTGCCCATGGCGTCCCGAGAAATCGGGGCGTCATTTTTTTGTAATCAATAATACTTGTTTTTTTAGCTGTTTGACTGTATTCTTATATACTGACAAGGAGAGAATATGAAGAAGATTTTAGTGATTGGAACCGGCGGTACTATTGCGTCAAAACAGATGGGAGAAGGGCTTTCTCCGGCACTGAGTGCACCGGAGATTTTGACATATGTACCTGAGGTGGAGAAGCTTTGTGAAATAGATGTGCTTCAAATCTGCAATATTGATTCGACCAATATTACACCTAAGATTTGGATAGATATTGCAACCACAATAAAGAAAAATTATGACTTTTATGACGGGTTTGTGATATTACACGGAACAGATACTATGGCATACACATCGGCAGCACTAAGCTATATGATACAAAATTCAAGAAAGCCTATAGTTATAACGGGAGCGCAAAAGCCGATAAATATAGATGGTACGGATGCAAAGGTCAATTTAAGAGACAGCATACTCTACGCCTGTGACGATTACTCTCAAAATATAGTATTGGTATTTGACGGGAATGTTATTGCCGGTACAAGGGCAAAGAAGATGATGGCAAGATCATTTAACGCATTTCACAGTGTGAACTTTCCGATACTTGCAAGAATACAGGAAAAACATATCATAAGGTATATTCCGTATATACCTATGAGAGAGAGGGTGAGGTTCTTTCTTGATCTTAACGATTCTGTATGTGTACTTAAGGTGATTCCCGGAATGAGGGAAGGGATGCTTGAGTACCTTTTTGAAAACTATGACTGCATTGTAATAGAAAGTTTCGGAGTGGGCGGTATCCCTGATAATGTACTTGAAAAGTTCTATGCGGAGATGGAAAAGTGGCAAAAGATGGGTAAGTTTATTGTGATGGCGACTCAGGTGGTAAATGAGGGCTCCAACATGGAAATTTATCAGGTAGGACAAAAAGTAAAGAAGGATTTTAACCTTATTGAAGCTTATGACATGACGCTTGAAGCTACCGTCACAAAGATGATGGTATTACTGAAAAGATACACATCTTATTCAGATTTGAGAAGGGCATTTTATACAGAAATAAATTATGATATACTATGTGCCTTTGAAACAATATAATAGTATACATAATCTTTCTAATGTAATAAAAAAGTAAAAAAAAGCTGTTGACTGCCGGTTTTAAAAATGGTAGAATAAGAGACGTTGAAAGAAAGCAGGTTCGCCTCACCAAGCACAATTGCGTGACTGTGGTATATAACGTTTGTTTATATCTGATAGATTGTGAATATATTTGTCGGATACAAGGTTATGATTATTTTGGGCGGATGGTTTTCTATCTGCCTTTTTATATTGGTAAAGAAAATGGAGGTATAAAGACATTAGCGAACAATTGATTAACGAACAGATAAAAGCTAAAGAGGTTCGTCTTATTTCATCAGAGGGTGAACAATTAGGTATAGTTTCAATAAACGAAGCAAGAGATAAAGCAGAGGAAGCAGGTTTGGATTTGGTTCTTATTGCACCAATGGCAAAACCCCCTGTTTGTAAAATTATTGATTATGGTAAATTCAGATATGAGCTTGCCAGAAAAGATAAGGAAGCAAAGAAAAAGCAAAAGACAATAGAAATAAAAGAGGTTCGTTTATCGCCGAATATTGACACTAATGATCTTAATACAAAAGTCGGTTCTGCCAGAAAATTCTTGGAGAAAGGAAACAAAGTTAAAGTTACTCTAAGATTCAGAGGTAGAGAGATGGCAAGAATGTTCAAGTCAAAGTATATTTTGGATGATTTTGCCGAGGCTCTTTCAGATGTGGCGACAATCGACAAACCTTCTAAGGCGGAAGGAAGAAGTTTGGTAATGTTTTTATCAGCAAAGAAGGCTTAAAGATATTGTAATAAAAGGAGGATTCATTATGCCAAAGCTAAAGACAAGTAGAGCAGCAGCAAAGCGTTTTAAGAAAACAGGAACAGGTAAGCTTGTAAGAAACAAAGCTTATAAGTCACATATCTTAACTAAGAAGTCAACAAAGAGAAAAAGAAATCTTAGAAAAGATATCGTAACAGATGCAACAAATGCAAAGGTTATGAAGAAAATTTTACCATATCTATAAGTTGACGAAGGGTTAGGAGGTTTTTAAATGGCAAGAGTTAAAGGTGCTTTAAATGCAAAGAAAAGACATAATAGAGTTTTAAAACTTGCAAAGGGATATAGAGGAGCTCGTTCAAAGCAGTACAGAATTGCAAAGCAGTCTGTAATGAGAGCTTTGGCAAGTGCTTACGCAGGTAGAAAAGAGAGAAAGAGACAGTTCAGACAGCTTTGGATCGCAAGAATCAATGCTGCAGCAAGAATGAACGGACTTTCATATTCAAAGCTTATGCATGGACTTAAGGTTGCAGGCGTTGATATGAACAGAAAGATCCTTGCAGATGTAGCTGTAAACGATCCTGCAGGTTTTACAAAGTTAGCTGAGGTTGCTAAGTCAAAGCTTGCATAATTTTAAATATTGTATTATACTTACCACGTGAGTTTTTCTCGCGTGGTGTTATAAGCAGAAATGGCGGAATTGGCAGACGCGCACGGTTCAGGTCCGTGTGATAGCAATATCATGAGGGTTCAAGTCCCTTTTTCTGCATGAAATGTATCTTTATATTGAGAGATATCACATTTTTTAAAAAGATTGTACATTTTGTGCAATTTTTTTTTTATTCAAGAAAGGAGAAAATATGTTAAGGGAATTGGCGAAACATATAAAAGAATTCAAGACCGCTTCCTTGCTCACAGTTGTATTTATATTGGGTGAAGTGGTATTTGAACTTCTTATCCCGTATATGATGACCTTTATAATTGACAGAGGTGTCATGAAGGGAGATTACGGTGCGGTAGTAACTTACGGTTCCGTGATGATAGGACTTGCAATATTGGGACTGTTTTGCGGAGTGGCTGCCGGATTATTTGCCGCGAAGGCTTCATCAGGTTTTGCAAGGAATTTGCGTGAAGCGATGTTTAGAAATATTCAAAATTTTTCATTTTCAAATATTGACAACTTTTCAACAGCAAGTCTTGTAACCAGACTTACCACAGATATCACAAATATCCAAAATGCTTATCAGATGATACTTAGAATGCTTATGAGAGCACCGGCGACTCTTGTCTTTGCGCTTATAATGACGGTAACCATATCAAGGAGTATGTCGGTTATATTCTTTATTGCAACATTTTTCCTCTCTTTGGCATTAGTCATCATAATGACAAGTGCCGTAAAGCTTTTCAATCAGGTTTTTGAAAAGTACGATGCACTTAATGCAAATGTTCAGGAAAATATCTCAGGTATAAGAGTGGTGAAGTCATATGTACAGGAGAACAGAGAAATATCCAAGTTTGAGGTTGCCGTTACAAATATCTATAAGCTTTTTGTAAAGGCGGAATCAAGGATAGTACTTAATAACCCTCTTATGATACTTACAGTATATGCCTGTATAATAGCTCTTTCATGGTTCGGTGCAAGCCAAATCACCTCAGGAAGCTTGACAACAGGTGCACTTACTTCACTGTTTTCATATGTAATGAGTATACTTATATCACTTATGATGCTTTCATTCACAGTTGTAATGATTACAATGTCTGAGGCAAGTGCAAAAAGAATTGCAGAGGTTTTAAGAGAAAAAAGTGATATAACTTCAAAGGAAAATGCCTGCAAAACCGTAGCAAACGGAAGCATTGACTTTGACAATGTAAGCTTTTCATATAAGGCCGGTATCGGTAAACCTGTACTTTCAAATATAAATATACATATAGCTTCAGGACAGACTATAGGAATACTGGGCGGAACAGGAAGTTCAAAGACATCATTTATAAATTTGATACCGAGACTTTATGATGCAACAGCCGGAAGTGTATATATCGGCTGTAAGAATGTAAAAGACTACGACTTGAAAGCACTTAGAGATGCGGTAAGTGTAGTTTTACAAAAGAATGAGTTGTTTTCAGGCACAATACTTGAAAATCTCCGTTGGGGTAATGAAAATGCCACATTGGATGAGGTAAAGAGAGCCTGTGAACTGGCTTGTGCGGATGAGTTCATAGAGAGAATGCCTGAAAAATATGATACATGGATAGAGCGTGGCGGTGCAAACGTTTCAGGTGGTCAAAAGCAAAGACTATGTATTGCCAGAGCTCTTTTAAAGAATCCTAAGGTGCTTATACTTGACGATTCCACATCAGCTGTAGATACGGCTACGGATGCCAAGATAAGAAGAGCCTTTAGAGAAGAGATACCTGATATAACAAAGATTATTATTTCACAGAGAATATCCTCTATAAAGGATGCGGATAAGATAATTGTACTTGAAAAAGGTCAGGTAGTCGGATTTGATACTCATGAGAAACTGCTTGAGACAAATGAGATATACAGGTCCACAGCAAATGCACAGGCGGAAGGCAATGCAGATTTTGATAAGGTAGGTGCATAATGTCGGAAATAAACAGAGAAAAGGGTGGAATAAGCCAGACTGTACAGGTGGTTGCAAGTAAGAGCATGAAGCGTGTAATTTCACTTGTAATGAAGAATTATACAAAGAGTATTATTGCGGTATTTATTTGTATTATTATTTCCGCAATAGTAAGCTCGGTAAGCGCTTCTTCCATGCAACAGATTATAGATAATTATATAACTCCGCTTACAAAGGAGACAAGCCCTGATTTTACTCCTCTTGCAAAAGAGCTGTTAAGACTTATTTGCATATTCTTGTTAGGTGTGGTTGCAAACTATGCCTACAACAGGATAATGGTAAATGTAGGACAGGGTACCATGAGAGTGATAAGAAGAAATCTTTTTGCACATATGGAAAAACTTCCTATCAGATACTTTGATACACATTCACATGGTGATATCATGTCGATATACACCAATGATACAGATACACTTCGTCAGTTTATAGGTATATCGTTCCCACAGCTTGTGGAGGCACTGTTTTCACTTGTGGCGGTCTTTATTACCATGGTTATTCTAAGTCCGATAATGACTGTAGTGTCGGTTATAATGATTTTTATTTCCGTACAGGCTTCAGGTAAGGCTGCAGGTCTTTCAGGAAAGTATTTCGGCATACAGCAAAGTACTTTGGGTAAGGTAAACGGATATATAGAAGAGATGATCAGCGGTCAGAAGGTCGTTAAGGTGTTCAACCATGAGGAGAAGAACATAGAGGGATTTGTCAAGATAAACAATGACTTATATGATGCATCTACAAAGGCAAACGGTTTTGCAAATATACTTATGCCTATAGTTGCTCAGATAGGCAACCTAAGCTATGTTGTAATAGCTGTTGTTGGCGGATACTTTGCAATAAGCGGACATATGGGAGTTACTGTAGGTACTATTGCCGCATTCCTTTCACTTGTAAAAGCTTTTAACAGACCTTTTATGACTGTTTCACAGCAGCTTAATGCCGTAGTTATGGCGGCTGCCGGCAGTAAGAGAGTATTTGACCTTATGGACGAGCCTGTGGAAGGTAACGAGGGCTATGTTACTTTGGTAAATGCCAAGGAAGACAAAAACGGAAATATCTCTGAATCTGATAAGAGAACCGGCATATGGGCATGGAAGCATAAACACAGTGACGGAAGCTTAACTTATACAAAACTTGAGGGAAATATAGTATTTGAGGATGTAGACTTCGGCTATGTTCAAAATAAGATAGTGCTTCATGATATAAATCTTTATGCAAACAAGGGACAAAAGATTGCATTTGTAGGTTCTACAGGTGCCGGAAAAACAACTATCACCAATCTTATAAACAGATTCTATGATATTCAAAGCGGTAAGATCAGATATGACGGCATCAATATAGAAAAGATTAAAAAGGACGATTTGAGAAGATCTCTGGGTGTTGTACTTCAGGAGACCAACCTTTTCTCGGATACCGTTATGGAAAATATCAGATACGGGCGTCCTGACGCTACCGATGAGGAGTGCAGAGCGGCTGCAAGACTTGCCAATGCTGACGGCTTTATAGAAAGACTTCCTGACGGATACAATACATTTTTGCACGAGGGAGGTGCCAATCTTTCACAGGGTCAAAAACAGCTCCTCTCGATTGCAAGAGCGGCTTTGGCGGACCCGCCTGTACTTATACTTGATGAGGCGACATCATCAATTGATACAAGAACAGAACAGCTTGTCCAAAGCGGTATGGATTCACTTATGGTGGGCAGAACAACCTTTGTTATAGCACATAGGCTCTCAACAATCAAAAACTCGGATGTAATAATGGTTTTGGAGCAGGGCAGAATAATAGAGCGCGGTTCACATGAAAGCCTTTTGGAACAAAAGGGAAGATATTATCAGCTATATACAGGAAAAGCGGTATAATTTTAGATGTCGGGTATTTGTCCGACATCTTTTTATATCTCTATAGCTTTTCCCAGCGACATAAATGAAAATATACCGACTGCAAGCTCGACATCGTCCTGATCTTTTACAGATATGCTGTAGACGGAGATTTTCTTTCCTTTCTTTATTTCAGTGGCGGTAGCGGAAAGTTCTTTTGTATTTATTCCTGCACGAAGATAATGAAAGTTTCCGTCTATTGTAGTTACATGTATTCCGTAGGAACTTGCGGCGGCACCGCCTACAATATCGGCAATAGTATAAAGGCAACCTCCGTGTAATGAACCTATCGGGTTTAAAAACTCTTTTGTGACTTTCATTGTGGCTTTGGCATAGCCGTTTGAAAGTTCGGTAAGCTCTATACCGAGTAATTTTGCAAAGTTGTTGTTTATATTTCTAAATGATTTCAATTTTTCAAAATCCATGATTGATTCTCCTTTAAATTTATTCTAACGATTATATAACAAAATACATAATATAAAAAGTGCAATAATAAAATACCTACTTGTATTAAATCCGGATTTGTGCTAGTATGGGGAAGTAAAATTTAATTGGTTTACTTAGGGCCATTGTTTTTAGAATGAATCGTACTACCTAGGGGTAGTGCGTCAATTTTAAAAGCAATGGTTTTTTGCTGTGCTTTTTTGTACCTTGAAAATTAAATCCGCAGATGCAAATGACGGCCGGCCGGGGAAGTGTGCGATGACAGACAGTGAACATGCCAAGGAAGCGTCATTGCAGACTGCGACAAAAACAAAATAAATTAAAAACGAAAAGAGGTATGGCAATGAATAAAACAAATGAAATACGTAAAGAATATTTAAGTTCAACATCAATAGTATATACAGGTGCATTTAACGGTGAGGTGTGCGGTGTCAGTGACAGGTTTATGACCTATGGAATGTATTTAAAAGAAGGTGAGACTTTGGGATTTGAAATCGTAATGAAGCCCGGTGAGCCTTATAAAAACTACATATATTTGGATTCCGACAAGGAGGTTTCTACAGATGAATTTGACTGGATTTTCGGTAATTATGCAAAGGTAATTCCCGATAAGTATATTTTGGAAGATAAAACACCAAAAAATGACAGAATAAAGTATAGAGCGGTTGCCTGTGAGAATATGAATTTAAGAGATGATGACATACTGTATAAGATTCATAAATCCGAATATTTTGAGGCAATGTGTAAAGAGATAAGCGAAGTTGGCGGACATATCAGTTTGATTATGAAAGCCTCAGGCAATAACGGTAATGTCGGAAATATTATCTTTGACTTCCCAAAAAGAATATCCAAAAAGCTTAAATCACTTATAAGTATGGTCTTTTACGGTTGTGTTTTGGAAGAGGTGAGTGATGAAGTAAGTGATAATAGTATAAGTAAACATAGTTTAAGGGGTTATATTATTATTCTTTTGAAAGTACTCGGGATGGAGCAAAAGATGGATAAAGACTCCATTGACAATCTTGAACTGGGAGTTCGCTCCTACAATGCATTAAAAAAAGCGAATATAACATCTATAAAGAAGCTGCTTGAGATGTCCGATATTGAGCTTCTTAATGTCAGAAACCTTGGCAGAAAGAATGTTGCTGAGATCAGGACACAGCTTATTGAAAAGAATTATGTAAGTTCATGTGAAGATGAATTTTTTGAAAATATGGATCCTGCCGAATTTCCTCCAATACCTGAAGACATTTTTGATGATATAGTTGACAAGCGCAACTATATGGATGAATTGCAGGCTTTGGTGGGTATAAAGGCCGCAAAGGATCAGGTAAAAAAGATTTTGGCATTTGCAAAGATGAGAATGGCTATGGAAGAAAAGGGAGAACAATTGGAACCTATAACTTTGAATATGGAGTTTGTAGGGAATCCCGGCACTGCCAAAACCACTGTGGCAAGGATTGTGGCAGGGGTATTAAAAGAAATCGGTATTATAACATCAGGAGAGTTCATAGAGGTGGGAAGAGCCGACCTTGTGGCGCAGTATGTGGGTCAAACAGCTCCGATGGTAAAGAGTGTATTTCAAAGGGCCAAGGGAGGTGTGCTCTTTATAGATGAGGCATATTCGCTTTTAGACAAAGGAAGTGGAAGATTCGGTGATGAAGCTCTAAATATGATTGTTCAGGAGATGGAAAATAACAGAAAGGATACTATCGTAATATTTGCAGGATATCCTGATGAGATGGATGAGTTTTTCTTGAGAAATCCGGGGCTTAGATCAAGGGTACCTTTTAGAGTGAGATTTGATGACTATAAGGCAGATGAACTGGTGGATATCTGTGAGCTTGAAGCAGGTAAAAGAGGATTTTTGATAGATAAAAATGCAAAGGACATTATCAAAGAAATCTGTGAAAGCTCCACTAAAAATGTTGAAAACGGGAACGGAAGATTTTGCAGAAATCTTGTAGAAAAGGCTGTTTTAAACTTTGCACTTGAGAGTTACGGTGATGATGAAGTGGATGAAAATATCGAGTATATACTTAAAAAGGAAGATTTTGATGATATAACTGTTTTTAATAAGAAGAAAACGACTATAGGTTTTTAAAGTTTTGCTTAATAGACCTGTTAAAAGCGGATTTACATAGAAATATATTTTTTCTTTATAAATTATTTCTAAATATTGATATTGGCTAAATTGATTATTTGTTGTAGAATAGAGGTCAGTGTATTAAATTAAATTTTTAAGAGTAGTTTGGAGGAGAATATGTTTGGGTTTACATCCAATGATATTGGTATAGATCTTGGAACAGCGAGTATCTTGGTATACATCAAGGGCAAGGGTGTTGTACTTAAAGAGCCAAGTGTTGTTGCTATAGATAGAGAGAACGGAAAGATACAGGCAATCGGTGAAGAGGCAAGACTTATGATTGGTAGAACACCGGGAAATATAGTGGCTGTAAGACCGCTTCGTCAAGGTGTTATATCAGACTATACTATTACAGAAAAGATGCTCAAATATTTTATAGATAAATCAGTGGGCAAGAAGACATTCAGAAAACCTAGAATTGCGGTATGTATTCCGTCAGGTGCTACCGAGGTTGAGAAGAAGGCTGTAGAGGATGCTACATATTCTGCAGGTGCAAGAGAAGTAAAGATTATCGAGGAGCCTGTAGCGGCAGCTATCGGTGCCGGAATAGATATTTCAAAGGCAGTCGGAAATATGATAGTTGATATCGGTGGAGGTACTGCAGATATTGCGGTTATCTCACTTGGAGGTACTGTAGTAAGTACTTCAATAAAGATAGCAGGCGATGATTTTGATGAAGCTATCGTAAGATATATGAGAAAGAAGCACAATCTTTTGATCGGTGAGAGAACAGCCGAGGATATAAAGATTACTATCGGTGCCGCATACAGAAGACCTGAGGTACTTACTATGGAAGTAAAGGGTAGAAACCTTGTAACAGGCCTGCCAAAGACTATAGAGGTAAACTCTGACGAGACACTGGAGGCACTTCGTGAGCCTGCAATGCAGATCGTGGATTCGGTTCACAATGTTTTGGAGAGAACACCACCTGAACTTGCAGCTGATGTATATGAAAGAGGTATCGTGCTTACAGGCGGCGGTTCACTTCTTTCAGGTCTTGATGCACTTATTGAAGAGAAGACAGGTATCAATACCGTTATAGCGGACAATCCTTTGACAGCTGTTGCAATCGGTACAGGTAAGTTCATTGAGGGTGTAAAGGGAGAAATGAAAAAATAATATGCAGACAGTATCGGGCTATATTGAAAAAATCATTTATAGAAATGAGAATAATGGCTATACTGTACTCAGCGTGGAAGGTGATGATGACGATTATGTTTTTGTCGGCACTTTCAACTATATTGCTGAGGGCGAATTTATAAAGGCAAAAGGAAATATGAAGCTGCATCCAAACTATGGAGAGCAGCTTTTTGTCGATGAATATGAAATAATAGAGCCGAGAGAGCTTGACAGTATTGAGAAGTATCTGGCGTCTTCCGCGATAAAGGGAGTCGGCGAGGCACTGGCAAAGAGAATTATAAAAAAATTCAAACTTGACACTCTCAGAGTAATGGAAGAAGAGCCTGAAAGACTTGTGGAAGTAAAGGGAGTGAGTGCCAAGCTTGCCAAGTCTATAAGTGAGCAAATACAGGAAAAGAAGTCGATGCGTGATGCAATGATTTATTTGCAAAAATTCGGTATCAGCATGAAGCTTGCGGCAAAGATATATCTTGAGTACGGAAGTAAGGTCTACAATATAATAGAGACCAACCCGTACAAGCTGGCGGATGATATTGACGGTATCGGCTTTAAGATTGCTGATGATATTGCAAAAAAAGTGGGGATTACTGCAGATTCAAAGTTTCGCGCTGTTGCAGGTATAGAATATATACTTTCAAATGCCATGCTCTCAGGTCATCTTTATCTGCCTGAGAGTATACTGCAAAATGAGTTTTTGGAGCTGTTCGGTGAAAATATATTCGACTTTACTTCACTTCTTATTGAAATGCAGATGGAAAAAAGGATTGTAGTAAAAAAATCTTCGGAAAATAATGTGTATCTTACACAGTCCTACTATACGGAAGCTGCCATTGCAAAGATGCTTGTAGATATCAATATCAAAGAAAAGTATGATTCAAACAAAGTGGAAGAAAAAATACTGGCCATTGAGAAAAAAGAGGGTATTGTCCTTGACGATTTGCAAAGACAGGCGGTAATAGAATCTATAAGCAGCGGTCTTATAATTATTACAGGAGGTCCCGGAACAGGTAAGACAACCACTATAAATACTATTATAAAGTACTTTGAAAGTGAGGGAGAGAGTATATCTTTGGCTGCTCCTACAGGAAGGGCGGCAAAGAGAATGTCTGAGGCTACTTCTTATGAAGCTAAAACCATACACAGATTGCTTGAAATCACTCCAAACAGCAATGAAAATTCGACAAGTATCGGTACACATTTTGAAAGAAATGAGGACAACCCGCTTGAAGCCGATGTACTTATAATAGATGAGGTAAGTATGGTGGATATTTTCCTTATGAACGCTTTATTAAAAGCCGTTGCGATAGGTACAAGACTTATTTTGGTGGGAGATATAAACCAGCTTCCAAGTGTGGGACCGGGAACCGTGCTTAAGGATATTATAGAGTCGGATTGTTTTAATGTCGTGAGACTGAATAAAATCTACAGACAGTCAAATCGAAGTGATATTGTAATAAACGCCCATAAGATAATGACAAATGAAGAGATTGACCTTTCTAAAAAGAGTAATGATTTTATTTTTATCAAGCAGAGCAATCCTGATAATGTGATGGAGTCCGTTATATCACTGGTTCGCGACAAGTTACCTGCCTATGTAAATGCTTCAAGCAATGAGCTTCAGATAATGACACCTATGAGGAAGGGTCCTTTAGGTGTGGAAGCTCTAAACTCATTTTTACAAAAAAGCTTAAATCCTTCAAGCAAGCAAAAAAAAGAAAAAGAGTATGACGCTACAGTCTTTAGAGAAGGCGATAAGGTAATGCAGATAAAAAACAATTACCAAAAGGAGTGGTTTGTATACAATGATAAAAAGATGCCTGTTGATAAGGGACTTGGTGTATACAACGGTGATATCGGCACTATAAGTGAAATAGATATGCTCTCTGAAAGTTTTTGCATCTGCTTTGATGACGGTAAGGTCTGTGAATATGAATTTTCAGAGTTTAACGAGATAGAGCTTGCCTATGCCATTACAGTACATAAGTCACAGGGAAGTGAGTATCCGGCAGTGATTATACCTATATACAAAGGTCCTGCCATGCTTATGAATAGAAATCTTATATACACCGCCATTACCAGAGCAAAAAAATGTGTGGTACTTGTCGGTATACCTGAAGTTTTTTATACAATGGTACAAAATACAAAGGAGATGGCAAGGTACACCGGACTCAAAGAAAGGATAACAGAGCTTGTGGCGCTCTCAAAAGATGACTGATATTTTAGGTAAAATAATTGATGAGATAATTGAATTTGTATTCCCGAGAAGATGCCCGGTATGTGGAGAAATAGTAAAAGAAAAGGGGCATCTGATATGTAAAAAATGTATTAAAAAGCTTCCTTTTGTAAAATCTCCCTACTGTATAAGATGCGGTAAGGAGATAATATCGGAGGATGATGCTTACTGTGACGACTGTAAGTCTGAAAGAGAGTTCACAGCCGGAAGAGCTCTTTGTAATTATACGGATGATTTGGCACATATCATACTTAAGATAAAATACGGCAATAAAAGGGAGTATATTGAAGGTTTTGCAAAGCTTCTGGCTCTCAGATACAAAAAGTTTTTGGATGTTGCAAATATTGATTGTATTATGCCCGTTCCGCTGCATAAGTCAAGGCAAAGACAGAGGGGGTTTAATCAGTCTGAAATACTTGCCGGATGTCTGTCAAAGTATCTTGGTATTCCTGTATATACAAAATGTTTATACAGGGTAAAAAAGACTAAGGACCAAAAGGGATTAAGCAGAACCGAGAGACTCCACAATCTCGACAATGCATTTGTAGTAAAGGTATTTCCTAAGAAAGTCAAAAATGTTTTGATTGTGGATGATGTGTACACCACAGGTACTACTATAGAAAAATGTGCAAAAATCTTAAAAGATGCGGGAGCAAATGAAGTTTATTTCTTAACCATATGTACAGGTGGCATAAGTTAGTAGTAAAATATCCTTAGGTTAGCAGTTTTAGACATAATAATTTACTTTTTGGAGGACATATTTTATGAAGAAGAGTTTGTATCTGTTACCACTTATGATTTTAATGCTGTCTGCTTGCGGAAATAAACAGGCGGATGTAGGGACATCTGCAAAGGTAGAAGACAGCACTGTAAAGACTTCACAAAACGAAAAAAGCAGTGATAAAGAAGCTTCACAAAAGGATAATAACACTGCCAAAGACGGGCAAAGAGTCGATAAGGAGTTTGGAAGCTTTATCGTGGCTGACGGATTCGGTGAAGCTAAGGAGCAGTCAGGAAACGGAAGATATTTTTATGTGGTAAAGGGACATGAACATGATATGAGACCAAATAATATCTCTATAAATACCGGACATCAAAATTACAACTTGGATGAAAGTGAAAAGTTTGCAGAGTCTACCACATGGCAGTTAAATATGCAGATAAAGCAGTCAGGTATAGATGCTACGGTTACCGGTTCATCAGGTAAGACAGATGCAGGCGATATAATGTATATTTTTGATATTAAAATAAATGACAGTGATGAGATAGATCGTCAATACTATATATTAAGAGATAAAAAATATGTGATGGTATTTATGTCAAACTTTGACGGTGATGAATCTGTAAATAAGGCGGCGGAGCTGATGGCAAAGAGTTTTGAATGGAAATAAATTTTCTTCTTGCAAACTTTAAGGGTTTATTTTGACATTGTATAACTATTTCCCCTATGGTATACTTGACACATATTACAAGTAAAGGATAGAGGAATCTATGCAAAATAAAAGAGTAATGTTGAAATTAAGCGGCGAGGCCCTTGCAAAGCCTGAGGGCGGCTACAATGAAGAAAAGGTAAGAGATATTGCAAGGCAGTTAAAGCCTTCATTGGCTGAGGGTTGTGATATAGGTATAGTAATCGGCGGAGGTAACTACTGGAGAGGCAGAACTTCAGAAGCTATAGACAGAACAAAGGCCGACCAGATCGGAATGCTTGCAACTATTATGAACTGTATCTATGTATCTGAAATATTCCGCTCTGAAGGGATAGATACCGCTATATACTCTGCATTTGCCTGTGGAGATATGGCTGAGCTTTTCTCAAAGGACAAGGTAAATGAGAGCTTTTCAAAAGGCAAGGTGGTATTTTTCGGAGGCGGTACAGGACATCCGTACTTCTCTACAGATACAGGCATTGTGCTTAGAGCTATTGAGATGGATGTGGATATGATACTTTTGGCAAAGTCTATTGACGGAGTTTATAGTGCAGATCCTAAGCTTGAACCTAACGCCAAAAAGTATGATAAGCTTACTATTCAAGAGGTTATTGACAAGAGACTTGCCGTAGTGGATTTGACGGCGTCTGTTATGTGCCTTGAACGTAAGATGTCGCTTGCAGTATTTGATTTAAACGAAAAGAATTCAATAAAGAATGCACTTGAAGGTAAAATAAACGGAACAGTTGTGACAGTGTAAGCTTTGCTTATGCATAGTAAACATAATATTAAGGAGAATTTATGCAAGAGAGTATCAAAAAGTTTGAAGAGAAGATGAATAAGTCTATTGAAGTTTTGCTTGAGGAGTATGCTTCCATAAGAGCGGGCAGAGCAAATCCTCATGTACTTGACAGAATAAAGGTGGAGTACTACGGAACACCTACACCTCTTCAGCAGGTAGGTAATGTTTCGGTTCCCGAGCCTAGAATCATCCAGATTTCACCTTGGGAGAAGTCTCTTTTAAAGGAAATTGAGAAGGCTATAAATATGTCCGACCTCGGTATCAATCCTACAAATGACGGTTCATGTATCAGACTTGTTTTCCCTGAGCTTACAGAGGAGAGAAGAAAAGAGCTTGTAAAGGATGTAAAGAAAAAAGGCGAGGCATGTAAGGTGGCTGTCAGAAATATCAGACGTGACGCTATAGATGCCGTAAAGAAGCTTGAGAAGGCCGGAGATTTTACAGAGGATGATGTAAAGGACGGCGAAAATAAAATACAAAAGATCACAGATAAGGCTATTGAAAGAGTAGATAAGGCTATTGAAGACAAGTCAAAGGAAATATTAACAGTTTAATTAGCCGACTTTATATAGTAGGGACATAGGTTTCTAGAGTTTAAGAAGGTGGGCTTCCACCTTCTTGTTTTATAGTTTAAAGTGAATGGAGTACAATGGAGAACTTAGTTATACCAAAAAGCATCGCCATAATACTTGACGGTAACGGAAGATGGGCTGAAAGAAGAAATTTGCCCAGGGCAATGGGGCATAAAGCAGGATGTGAGACGCTTGAAAAGACTGTGGAAGATTGTGTACGTCTGGGTGTGGAGTGCCTTACAGTATATGCTTTTTCCACCGAAAATTGGAAGAGGTCCGCGCTTGAAGTGGGTGCACTTATGAAACTTCTAAGATTCTATATGGTCAAGCTTATTGATGTTGCCAATAAAAATAATGTAAAAGCGGTGATGATAGGCGATGAGAGCAGATTCGAACCTGATATAAGAAAGGGAATAAAAAAGCTTATTGAAGCCACAAAGAACAATACGGGAATGATTTTTGCCTTTGCTATAAACTACGGCGGCAGAGATGAGATAAAAAGAGCCGTTGAGAATATAGTTGATGATGTGGAATCAGGCAAGATTTCAAAGTCCGATATCAGTGAAGAACTTATATCTTCATATCTTGATACCAAGGATTTGCCTGATCCCGATTTGCTTATCAGAACAAGCGGCGAGCTTAGAGTGTCGAACTTTTTGCTTTGGCAGATAGCCTACAGTGAGTTTTATATTACAGATACACTGTGGCCTGATTTTGACAAGGAAGAGCTTTTAAAGGCTATAGAAAGCTATAGCCATAGGCAGAGGAGATTTGGAGGTCGTTAATGTTTTTTAAAAGACTGATAAGCGGAATAGGACTTTTGATAGTTGCCGTTTCGGCTTTTTATATCGGAAGTATTCCGCTTGTAGTGTTATCTGCGCTTGTTTCAATCATAGGTCTTTTTGAGTTTTACAGGGCTCTTGGCTTGGATAAGAAAAATATTGCATATTTGGGATATATATACTCGCTTGTATACTATTGTTTGGTGTATTTTAAGCTGAATCAATATATTTTCTTTTCAATCATTGCATTTTTAATGATTATATTTGCAATATATGTCTTTACATTTCCGAAGTATAAGACTGAAGAGATATCACTTGTATTTATGGGAGTGGTGTATATTCCGGTACTGTTTTCTTATGTATACAATACCAGAACATATGCCGACGGCAAATATCTGGCATGGCTTATACTGATATCAAGCTGGGGCTCAGATACCTGTGCTTATGTAGTGGGATCACTTATAGGAAAACACAAGATAGCTCCCGTACTTAGCCCTAAAAAGTCTGTAGAGGGAAGTATCGGAGGAGTGTTGGGCGCGGCTCTTATAGGAGGCATAGTAGGTTTTATTTTGTCGAATCATTTTGTAAATATAGGATCGCCTGCATTTACCTGTGCCGTTTCATGCGGTATCGGTTCCGTTATATCACAGGTGGGAGATGCACTTGCTTCGGCTATAAAAAGGAATCACAATATAAAAGACTACGGAAATTTGATTCCGGGGCATGGCGGCATACTGGACAGATTTGACAGTATGATTTTTACAGCTCCTGCAGTCTTTTTTGCAATATATTTTTTAGGATAAGATAATGAAAAGAATATCTATTTTGGGATCCACAGGATCCATCGGAACACAGACACTTGATATAGTAAGATTAAATGATGATGTAAAAGTGGAGGCGCTCACCGCGCATAAAAATATAGATTTGCTTGAAAAGCAGATAAGAGAGTTCAGGCCTAGAGTTGCCGCCATATGGGAAGAATCGGATGCAAAGCTTCTTTGTGAGAGGATAGAGGACACCGATACAAAAGTGTACTTCGGCATGGAGGGACTTATAGAAGCGGCGACCGTAAAAGAAGCCGATATTGTGGTAACCGCTGTTGTTGGAATGATAGGAATAGAGCCGACAGTTGCCGCAATAAACGCCGGAAAAGATATTGCACTTGCAAACAAGGAGACTTTGGTGTGTGCAGGTCATATTATAATGCCGCTTGCAAAGAAGACAGGTATAAATATATATCCTGTGGACTCCGAACACAGTGCAATCTTTCAGTGCCTTGATAAGCACAATCCTATAAAGAAGATTTTACTTACAGCTTCAGGAGGTCCGTTTAGAGGATACACTAAAGAAGACCTACAAAAAGTAACATTGGAGGATGCACTGAAACACCCGAATTGGAGTATGGGCAAAAAAATCACCATTGACTCGGCTACAATGGTCAATAAGGGGCTTGAGATAATAGAGGCCTCACATCTTTTTGATGTGGATATAGATGATATAGAGGTGGTAATTCAAAAAGAATCCATTATCCACTCTATGGTGGAGTTTAAGGATAACGGTATCATTGCACAACTTGGTACTCCCGATATGAGACTTCCTATTTCATATGCACTGTTTTATCCTGAAAGAAGGTATATATCTGATGAAAGGGTTGACTTTGCAAGTCTGGCTACACTGAATTTTTCAAAACCGGATTTGGATGTGTTTGAAGGACTTAAGCTTGCCATGCGTGCAGGCAAGAGAGGCGGAAGCGCTCCTACAGTTTTGAATGCGGCTAACGAGTGGGCTGTTGCAAAGTTTTTGGAAAAGAAAATACGATTTACAGATATACCTTATCTTATAGGTAAGGCATTGGATGCTCATGAGTTCACAAAAAATCCATCAATTTCTGATATTCTTTCACTGAAAAAATGGACTGAGGAGTATCTGGAAAGGATAAAGATTTGAATATAGTTATAGCGCTTATTATTTTTGGAGTAATAGTATTGATACATGAGTTTGGACATTTTTTGTTTGCCAAGCTCTCAGGTGTAAAAGTGGTTGAGTTTTCTGTGGGTATGGGTCCCAGACTCTTTTCAATCAAAGGGAAGGAGACAAAGTATTCACTGAAACTTTTGCCTCTTGGCGGTTCATGTCAGATGTACGGAGAGGATGAAGATGAGGACGAGCCGGGAAGTTTCAACTCCGCCCCGCTTATCGGCAGGATTGCAACCGTGGCGGCAGGGCCGATTTTTAACTTTATTTTGGCATTTTTTGTTGCCATATTCATAGTAGGAAATGTAGGTGTGGATAAACCTGTTATAAGCGGACTTATGGACGGATTGCCTGCACAAACTTCGGGGCTTCAAAAAGGAGATGTTATAGAAAAGATAAACGGCAGACATGTTGATTTTTACAGAGATTTGTCCACATATCTTTTTTTACATCAGGGAAAGGATATCACACTTAGTATCAAGAGAAACGGAAATGAGGAGAAGAATATTTCAATAACTCCTGTATACAATGAAAAGTATTCTCAGTATATGATAGGTATTGAAAGTTCGGGATATCAAAAACTGAGCAGTCCCATTGAGGTATTAAAGTATTCAGTACTTGAGGTAAAGTATACAGTTTCTACAACTGTTGATTCACTTTTGTACCTGCTTCACGGTAAGGCAAATGCAAATGAAATAAGCGGCCCTGTAGGTATTGTTTCAATGATCGGCAACACTGTGAATGAGTCAAAACCCTACGGTATATTTGTGGTTTTATTATCACTTTCACAGATGGTACTTTTATTAAGTGCCAATCTGGGTGTTATGAATCTTTTGCCGCTGCCGGCACTTGACGGAGGCAGGCTTATCTTTTTGTTTTTGGAGGGTATATTCAGAAGACCTCTGAACAGAAAGGTGGAAGGGTATATACATTTGGCAGGTTTTGCACTTTTGATGCTTTTGATGGTTTTTGTAATGTTTAACGATATAAGAAGAATAATATTATGAGAAAGAAAACAAGATTAGTACAAATTGGAGATAAAAAAATAGGAGCGGGTAATCCTATACTGATACAGTCAATGTGTAATACAAAGACTGAGGATGTTGCCACTACAGTAGATCAGATATTAAGGCTTGAAGATGCAGGCTGTGATATTATAAGGGTGGCGGTACCCAACAGCGAGGCGGCAACAGCAATAGCCCAGATTAAAAAGCAGATACATATTCCGCTTGTAGCCGATATTCACTTTGACTACAGATTGGCACTTGAGTCTATCAAGTCGGGCTGTGACAAGATAAGGATAAATCCCGGAAATATCGGAAGCAGTGAAAGAATAAAAGCGGTTGTAGACGCTTGTAAAGAAAGAAATCTTCCGATAAGAGTGGGTGTAAATTCAGGCTCTCTCGAAAAAAATCTTATAGAAAAATACGGCGGTGTGACTGCAAGGGGTATTGTGGAGTCCGCACTTGATAAGGTGAAGATAATAGAGGATATGGACTACAACAATCTGGTTATCAGTATCAAATCTTCAGATGTAATGATGTGTGTAAAGGCGCATGAGCTTATATCACAAAGAGCTGATTATCCGCTTCATGTAGGCATCACGGAGTCCGGCACCGTAAAAAGAGGTATGATAAAGTCATCCCTCGGACTTGGTATTATTTTATATCAGGGAATAGGTGACACTATCAGAGTCTCATTAACCGGAGACCCTGTGGAAGAAATTTTTGCAGGAAAACTTATCCTTAACAATCTTGGGCTTAGAAAGGGCGGTATTGAAGTGGTATCATGCCCTACTTGCGGCAGAACAAATATTGACCTTATCGGACTTGCCGGAAAGGTGGAAAAGCTTGTCGAAAACTATGATTTGAATATCAAAGTTGCGGTTATGGGCTGTGTGGTGAACGGACCGGGAGAGGCTAAGGAAGCCGATATAGGAATTGCAGGCGGTATAGGCGAGGGATTGCTTATAAAAAAGGGTAGAGTGCTAAAGAAATTACCTGAAGATGAGCTTTTGCCTGCTTTAAAAGAAGAACTGGATATGTTGTCAAAAGAGGCATAGAATGGTTAAAAAGTTCAAAGATGTTTTTCAAAGTTTGGAATGTGCACCGCATATGGATGAGCTTTTAAACTTTGTTTCTGTTGAAAAGGTAACTGCAAGCAGTGATATGACTTTGATAAAGGTAAATATCATTGCGGAAAGAATAATTGAGAAAAGAACTATTCTGGAGTTGGAAGCACTTATAAAAGATACTATGTTTCCCAAAAAGAATATTAAAATAAAAATATTCGAAAAATTCAAACTCTCAAGTCAGTATACTCCCCAAAATTTATTTGACGCATATAAGGACAGTATATTGCTTGAGATAAAAAACTATAAGATATCCGAATATTTGATTCTAAATAACGCCACTGTCAGCTTTGACGGCGCATATATGGATATGACCGTGGAAAAGAATCCTATAAATGAAAGCGTTATAGATGAGCTTGTAAGAATACTTGAAAAAATCTTCAATGAAAGATGCGGAATACTTTGTACGGTCAGACATAAGTTCATTGCAGCAAAAGAAAAAAGTGAAGAGATAGAGTTTGCCACAATGACCGTAGCCAAAAAAACAGATACAACCGAGTTTGTAGGCGGCGGCAGTACGACATGGGAAAGCGCAGATTCCGGTAAAGAAGACTCTAACAAAAGTGATTCAAACGGTAAAAAACAAGTTAATAAGAGCTTTGATAAAAAGAGCTTTAATAAAAAAGGCTTTGACAAAAAAGGCTTTACACCTAAATATCAAAAGACAAATAATCCTGATGTCATATTCGGAAGGGATTTTGACGACAACTTTATAAAACTTTCGGATCTGGTAGGTGAAATAGGCGAGGTCGTTGTAAGAGGTAAGATAATAGAGGTGGATTCAAGATATCTTGAAAGAAGCGACTCTACACTTTATATTTTTGCAATTACAGACTTCAGCGATTCTATTTATGTAAAAATGTTTGTTCGCGGTGATCAACTTGATGTTATCAAAGAAAATATAGTAAAGGGAAACTATGTAAAGATAAACGGACTTGCACTGGTTGATAAGTTTGACAGTGAGCTGACTATATCATCTGTAAAGGGCATCAAAAAATGTGAGAAGTTTGAAGATAATATTCGTGTAGACAATGAACCCATAAAGAGGGTGGAGCTTCACTGTCACACTAAAATGAGTGATTTTGACGGTGTTTCATCGGCTTCAGATATTATAAATCAGGCAAAGAACTGGGGAATGGACGCTATAGCCATTACAGACCATGGAAATATACAGGCTTTTACGGAAGCAAGTCATGTTAAGAATCCTCCAAAGATTATCTACGGTGTTGAAGGTTATCTGGTAGATGACTTAAAGGAGCTTGTAAGTAATCCCTCAGATAAGACTTTG
>NZ_DBHIEQ010000007.1:95922-103429 GCF_057250505.1 Lachnoanaerobaculum sp.
GATGACGGTTTTATAGTGTTTGATATCGAGACCACCGGATTTTCAGCTAAAAATGACGCCATTACGGAGATAGGTGCCGTAAAGGTTGTAAACGGTGAGATAGTGGACAGATTTTCCACATTTGTCAATCCGAAAAGGCCCATACCTTTCAGGATTGAGGAGCTTACACATATAAGTGACGCAATGGTAGTCAATGCTCCTGTGATAGAGGAGGTTTTACCTAAGTTTTTGGACTTCTGTGAAGACTATATTATAGTGGCTCACAATGCAGGTTTTGATACGGGGTTTATCAGAGAGAATGCAAAGAGAATAAACAGAGAGTACAATCCGTCCATTATAGATACTGTGGCAATGGCAAGATTACTGCTGCCGGATCTTAACAGATTTAAGCTTGATACCGTATGTAAGGCTTTGAATATTTCACTTGAAGGGCACCACAGAGCCGTAAATGATGCGGAGGCTACCGCACAGATTTGGGTGGAATTTATAAAAAGGCTTAAAGACAAGGGGTTAAGCAAGCTTTCGGATGTTGCAAGTCTTGGAGAAACCAATGCGGATATTGTAAAGAAAACCAAGTACAATCATGTTATTATACTTGCAAAAAACGATATAGGCAGAATAAATCTTTATAAGTTGATTTCACTCTCGCATATTGATTTCTTTAATAAAAGACCCAGAATACCGAAGTCAATTCTTGCAAAGATGAGAGAAGGACTTATTATAGGTAGCGCCTGTGAACAGGGTGAGGTATATAAGGCGATATTGGATGATGTAACTGATGCCGAACTGAACAGGATTGTATCTTTTTATGACTACCTTGAAATACAGCCTATAGGCAACAATATGTTCTTAATTGAGGATGAGCAAAATGATATTCATTCAAAAGAAGATTTACAGGACATAAACAGAAGGATTGTGGAGCTTGGAAATGTATATGAAAAGCCTGTAGTTGCCACCTGTGATGTGCATTTTTTAAATCCTGAGGATGAGATATACAGAAGAATTATTTTCTACGGCAAGGGATATAAGGATGCCGATACACAGCCGCCTCTATATCTTCGTACCACTAAAGAGATGCTTGATGAGTTTGAGTATCTCGGCAGTGAAAAAGCCTATGAAGTTGTGGTTACAAATACCAGAATGATTGCTGATATGGTGGAGGTGATATCACCTGTAAGACCTGATAAATGTCCTCCGGTTATTGAAAACTCGGATGAGGACCTTACAAATGCCTGCTACAAAAAGGCACATGAACAGTATGGTGAAAATCTGCCTAAGATAGTTGAGGACAGGCTGAAAAAAGAACTGAACTCCATTATTTCAAACGGTTTTGCCGTTATGTACATTATCGCAAAAAAACTTGTGGAAAAGAGTAATGAAGACGGCTATCTGGTAGGTTCAAGAGGTTCCGTAGGTTCTTCCTTTGCGGCATATACATCAGGAATTACAGAGGTAAATCCGCTTCCTGCACATTATTATTGTGACTGCAAGTATGTGGATTTTGATTCTCCTGAAGTTAAGGCTTTTGCAGGAAGAGCAGGCTGTGATATGCCTGATAAAATCTGTCCGAAATGCGGCAAGAAGCTTAAAAAAGACGGTTTTGACATACCTTTTGAGACCTTCCTCGGATTTAAAGGAGACAAAGAGCCCGATATTGATCTTAACTTCTCAGGAGAATATCAACCGAATGCACATGCATATACGGAGGTAATCTTCGGTAAGGGACATACATACAGAGCCGGAACGGTTGGAACACTTGCAAATAAGACAGCCTACGGATATGTAAAGCATTATTTTGACGATAAGAATGAGAGTAAGAGAAAATGTGAGATAAACAGATTGGCTACAGGTTGTGAAGGTGTAAGAAGAACTACAGGTCAGCATCCCGGCGGTATTATAGTATTGCCGCATGGTGAGGAGATATATACTTTTACTCCGGTACAAAGACCTGCAAACGATATGACCACAAATATTATTACAACTCATTTTGATTACCACGCTATTGACCACAACCTTTTAAAGCTTGATATACTTGGACATCAGGACCCTACTATGATAAGAATGCTTCAAGACCTTACCGGAATCGACCCGGTAAAGGATATTCCTCTTGACTCAAAGGAGACAATGAGCCTTTTCCAAAATACCAAGGCACTTGGTGTTGAGCCTAAGGATATTCTTGACTGTCCGCTTGGAGCTCTCGGCGTTCCTGAGTTCGGTACCGACTTTGCTATGCAGATGTTACTTGATACCAAGCCTGAAGGACTGTCAGACCTTGTAAGAATTGCCGGACTTGCACATGGTACCGATGTTTGGCTTGGAAACGCGCAGACTCTTATATTGGAGGGTAAGGCAACCATCAGAACAGCTATCTGTACCAGAGACGATATTATGATTTATCTTATTGAAAAGGGACTTGATGAGGGAGAGTCCTTTAAGATAATGGAGAGCGTCAGAAAGGGTAAGGGACTGACAGATGAGTGGGTGGAACATATGGAAGCACATGGCGTACCCGACTGGTATATCTGGTCATGTAAGAAGATTAAGTATATGTTCCCTAAGGCTCACGCTGCCGCCTATGTTATGATGGCATGGCGAATAGCATACTGTAAGATTTTTTATCCTTTGGCATATTATACGGCATATTATACTATCAGAGCTACAGGCTTTAACTACTCACTTATGTGTATGGGCAAGGAAAAGCTTGAATACAATATAGTGGAATATAAGAAAAAGACAGATTCTACGGCTAAGGATGCAGATACTTTGCGTGATATGAGAATAGTGCAGGAGATGTATGCCAGAGGCTTTGAGTTTGAAAAGATTGACCTTTTCAAAGTTCATCCTACCAAGTTTCAAATAATGGATAACGGCAAAATAATGCCTTCACTCTCATCTATTGACGGTCTCGGTGAGACCGCGGCCACCTCAATAGTAAACGCAACCGCGGCCGGACCTTTCATATCAAAGGACGATTTCATGTCCAGAGCCAAGGTAGGAAAGAGCACCTGTGAGCTCTTAGACAGTTTGAACTTACTGGGAGATCTGCCTGAGAGTGATCAGATATCGTTTTTTGATTTGATGGGATAAAATATAATGATTATATGAAAGCGACTGAAGGTGATTTCAGTCGCTTTTTATAAATTTATTTATAGCTTGTTATTATAAATATTAATGAAATATAAACCTTGTCATATTTTTTACAGCAAATGCCCTTTACTTTATGACAAAGAATTGCTATAATATTTATATCTAATTGGAGGAGTAATTTATGATGGATTTGATCGATATTGGAAAAAGAATAAAAGGTCTTAGGAAAGATGCCAATCTTACACAAAGTAAAGTTGCAGAGTTTTTATCATTAGATCAAAGTATGATTGCAAAAATAGAAAGAGGAGAAAGAAGTATAAGTTCAGATGTTATTGAAAAACTTTCTTATCTTTTTTGTTGTACAAAAAATTATATTTTGACAGGTGAAGATTCAGAACAAAAATGTATGATTTCCTTCAGATCCGGTGACATCACAGAGAGCGACTTGGAATCGTTGACAATAATTAATAAGATAGTTTTAAATCAATTTGAGATGGATAAAATTGCGAGGCTATAGATGATTAATAAAATGGAAATAAGTAGTAAAGCTGCACTTCTTAGAAAGAAATTGGGAGAAGATGAATCATCGCCTATTGACATATTTCAACTGGTGCAGACAATAGATAAACTCACACTTGTTTTTTACCCTCTGAATAATAATATAAGCGGAATTTGCTACAAAGGAAAAAGTTCAAATGTAATTGTAATTAATTCGGATATGTCTATAGGAAGGCAAAGATTTTCTCTTGCACATGAGCTTTATCATTTATATTTTGATGAAAGCGGTATTAGTTCGGCAAGTTTAACAACTATAGGTAAGGGAGATGAAAACGAAAAAAAAGCCGATCAATTCGCATCATATTTTTTAATACCTCAATCATCTTTGTACGGACTGATTGAATCTATTAAAGGAAAAAATAAACATGATAGGCTTAATATAGAAGAGGTTATTAAAATTGAGCAGTATTACGGGGTTAGTCATAAAGCAATATTATATAGACTGATGGAGGAAGGAGAAATTGATTCGGAAGATATAAAAACGATGGAAACAGGGGTTATCGCGCTCGCTGCCAGATTAGGATATGATACGGCAATTTACTATTCTTCAGCAAAAGACAAAAAGAAAATAGTGTTGGGACATTATATAGCTTTGGCAGAAAAGCTTTTAAATGATGAATATATTTCGTATGGTAAATATGAAGAAATACTGTTGGACGGTTTTAGAGATGATATAGTCTATGGAATTGGAGAGGAGGACGGTGTTATTCTTGATTGATTCTATATTTTTTGATACGGATTGTATAAGTGCTTTTTTATGGGTTAAAAATGAAAGTTTACTTGAGACAATGTATTCAGGAAAAATTGTTATTCCTAAGGAAGTTTATGATGAACTTAATAAGCCTTCAATTCTACATTTAAAACATAGAATCGATCAACTTATTTCAAGAGGTTCTGCTAAAATAATGACAATGGACATTATGACAGAGGAATACGATTTATATAGGAATCTCACGACAATATCTGAATATAATCACAAAGTAATAGGTAAAGGTGAGGCAGCATCTATTTCATTGGCCAAAAAGTATAATGGAATATTGGGTAGTAACAACCTAAGAGATATTAAATATTATGTTGATAAATTTTCATTAAAGCATATTACAACGGGAGATATACTTGTTAAGGCATATGAAGACAATTTAATAACAGAAGATCAAGGTAATATTATATGGTCAGAAATGTTGTCTAAGAGAAGGAGAATAGGAGCGAATTCATTTACTGAATTTTTAAATATAAAAAAATATGATAATAATTAAAGGGGGAATTTATGGCAAAAAGACCTATATTTATTGCAAAGGATAAGTATCCTTTTTATACTGAGAAAACAATTGAATTTGAGTATTTTGCAGGATTTTCTGAAAGTCAAAAGAAAAAATCAATTAACTCTCTTCATAATTCATATAAAGAACAAGGTGGAGGTAATGTTTTAGAGATTTCAACAAAGGGAGATAATAATCTTGGAATAAACCTAAGCGCCTTTAACTTGTTGACCTGTATAAACGGGAGTCAATATAAGCTTGAATGTGTATTTCAAGGAAGTAAAGTGTTTGAACATGGCGGACCGTATACGGATTTATATGATGTAAAACCGTGGGAGGCAAAGAAAGATAGCCGCTTAAGAGAAAGCGGAAAAGTAATAGGATTTAGTTTGTTCGGAAAAGATTTTAAAAGCGAACCGAAAGATTTTTCCTACAATTGGATCTATATAAATGCCTTAGCTAAAAATAAAGAATATTTGGAAGAACTTGATATGTATGAGGCTTTTACAGATATTGAGTTCAATCCGAATAAGTCCATCAACTGTCAGGCCAGATCGGTTGCAATTGCAGTCGGATTAAAAAAAGCAGGTATATTGGATAAATGTATTTCGGATGAAAAAGTTTTCTTAAGTGAGGTTTACAGGGTAGAGAGTTAAGGGATAGTAGCAATGCTAAAATATTATAAATTTGTATGAGGAATTAGCTTATGAGAGGACTGCGAACAAATGAGGGAGCTAAATTTGAAAAATACTTTGCTATTATAGAAGAGGAAGCAAAAAGACTGGGAGGAGTTTTCTTTTCTGAAACAGGCGAAGGAAGAGATTTAGACCTTGAAGATATTGAAGTATGTGATTTAGCCGGATGACTTGTTCCGTTTGATCAGGCGGATGAATTTGAAGCACTGTATTTAGCTAGAAAAGATAAAGAAATATGGGACAGTGACAGATGGGATGATATGTATATTTTTGTAGACTATATAATTCTGTCAACTCTTTGTAAGTACACAGGACTTGCCTCAAACTAGTTTTTCATAATTCTAAAGTACTCTTTAATTTGCCATCTATTTTCACTTACATTAGAAAGTAGGTAGATTTGCCTGAGGCAATCAGGTATCATTTGGGGATATGATTAATAATGTTTTTATGTTATAATTATAGAAAAAATTGATTGGAGGGGTAAAAATGATTTTGGCAACTGCTGATAATATGTCTATTAAAGATACTATAGATATGATTATAACTATATTGGGATTCATTGGTGTAACAAGCGTTATTACTATTATAACAAGTTGGAATCACATGAATTTAATGAATCCAATTTGTTTTACTTTTGAAGAAATAGATAGAAGAGAAAAGTATATTTTTTTTTAATCCATTTATTAAAACTGTACTTTTAGTTTTTTTAGTTCCCATATCTATAGGAAGTGGAGTCTTATTAACCTTCTTTTTGTATAAAAATAATGGATTGAACACTAATGAAATTTTAACTAATATTTTTTTTAGTGGAATATCATTACTAGGTATAAGTTGCATTATATTTTTATTTATTATATTAAGAAAAATTATTATTTCAATAAAAAAGATAATCTATATTTTTTCATGGATATTAAAAACAATATTCTATTTTACATGTGTAATTATAGCTATATTTATTTTGCGTTTAAATATAGTTCATAATACTTTTGCTCATTTTAATTTTGTGGAACCAATTTATACTCTCATTAAGAATTTTGATTATAAAGATTTTAAAAATTATATAAATATTAAAAACTGTATTAACTATATTTGTATATGTGTGGAAATACAAATATTAGTATTTACTACTTTCATTTTTTTTAAAAAGGTTATATGCCCACTTATAAATTGGATTTCAAAAAATTTTATTTTTGTAAAAGTATTAGATATTTTTTTGTTTCATTTGAGTATCACGTTTATTTTTTTGTTTGGCTTATTATACGTTTACGAAAGGAAAATTAATATTTCGAAAAAAATAATTTTAATTTTATTTGTTTTATATAATATAATTTTTTTTATTGGCATTTTTGAAAAAATTTATTCTGATTATAGCAATAGAACTAATCTTTCCTATTTATATTATTTAGATGAAAATAGTAAGAAAACTTTTATATTCTATAAAACAAATGATATGTGGCTTTGCTCTAAAAAAGACTATATACTATGTAGTAAAAAGGAAACAAGTGAATTTTATAATAAAACTTTAGAATATAGAAACAATTTAAAAAATGTTAATAGCGACGAAATCAGAGAAAAAATATTGGATTATATTGATAAAATAGATAAATATGCTGGGTATATACGGATTAATACAAATGAAGTGCTCGATTTTCTGAGAATATTAAATTCTTGTATAGAAAATTTGAATATAGACTTAAAGAAAACAGAATTAGATGAATTAATAGATAGAATTTCACAAATAACAGAAGTTAAGCTTGTTGATCAAAACGATATACAAAAAGAGAAGTTTTATCTTTATACTGATAATAAGGATAAATTTTATAGTTTACTATAATAAATATACTAACATTAAACCTGAATTATTCACGATACAATATTTAAATTAAGTACTGTGCTATAAATCTTTAA
>NZ_DBHIEQ010000008.1:0-46256 GCF_057250505.1 Lachnoanaerobaculum sp.
ATCATAAAAAAGAATCTTATCATTGCGTTTTCCTAATAAGTGGCTGTTTTTATAAGTTTCATATTGTATAAGATCACATTCTTTAGCAAGTACATTTAAAGAACGGTACACGTCATGCAGTTGGTAAGACGGTGGCTCCAAAAAGTCCGGTGCACATTTATAACTTGAGGGCTTACCGGAAGGTTCAAGTATTCTTGAGTAAATCAAATCTGATAATATTGAGTTGATATCAAACTTGAAGCCATATTTATCCCTTACCTTTCTGCAAACTTTATCCAAGCCAAGTTTATAATAAAAGTATTGCAAAAACAGATATCCCCCACGATAGAAGACTTGTTGTTGAGGTTGAAGTCTTTTATTGGAGTTAAAAGAAATATTTACTGTTTTTTCTTCTTTATATTTTTGTGTTTCAAGTTTCGCCTCAGCACGAGCCCATTCCATTACATCATCTCTGGTAGGTCCATGCTTTTTTAATAAATCAGCAAGCGTACCAAGTTTGCGTACATTAACAGAGGTGCTAACACCTTTGTCATTGATGAAACTTTTAGAAATATAGAATGACTCAGCATTTTTTGATTTTGATGTAGTAACTTTCATAGGAAACCTCCAATCCCCATTATACCATACAATACTATAAAATACTATATAATAAAACGAAAATTTTGACAAATTTTTCGACCAAAAAATGTAGGCTATATGCGGGTTGTGAGACTTTCTTAAGGCTTATTTAGGTAAACAAACTGTCAAAGACCCGGGTATATAAATTACATAAAAAATATTTAGGCTTTATACAGCTAAGGTATAGCTTAAATAAAGGAAAGTAGATCTTATACAGGTATAAATTATTGAGAACCTAAATAAAAATGAGTTTATTTATTGAGATAGTTGTGTTATAATAATGTTATTACATTGTTTGAAAATGTGAATGAATTTATGGAATTTACTTATGAAATAATATATAACTAACAATGTTACTTTATTAACATTAGCATTTATAGATAATTTCAATAAATAAATTTCTCGATAGTAAATACTGTTTATGCAATAAGATTTGCTATCAACAATATATATATATCTAAATTTTTTTTAGATATAAATGCATCATGGAGGGAATTTTGATGTACAGTTTTACAGTAAACGGAAAATTGGTCGAAACTGAAAAAGAGGTGTCACTGTTAAGGTTTTTACGTGACGACTTAAAGCTCAAATCTATAAAGGACGGATGTAGCCAGGGAGCGTGCGGTACCTGTACTATTATTATTGACGGTAAGGCTACCAGAGCCTGTGTTATGACTACCAAGAGAGCTCAGGGAATGAATATCGTTACGGTAGAGGGACTAAACGATGAGGAAAAAGAAATTTTTGTGTATGCCTTCGGCTCAAAGGGAGCGGTACAGTGCGGTTTTTGTATTCCGGGAATGGTAATGTCAGGTAAAGCTCTTATAGATAAGAATCCGAACCCTACGGAAGCTGAAATCAAAGAGGCTATCAAGGGTAATATTTGCAGATGTACCGGATATAAGAAGATTATCGAAGCTATCGATTTGGTAGCACAGATAAGAAGAGGTGAAAAGCAGGTCGATAAGGAGCTTGAAAAGGGTGACAAGTTCGGTGTAGGTTCAAATGCTTTCAGAATTGACGTAAGAGAGAAAGTACTTGGATACGGTGAGTACTGTGATGATGTGGAGATGGATGATATGCTTCATGTATCTGCTGTTAGAAGTAAGTACCCTAGAGCAAGAATACTTGATATTGACTTTTCTGAAGCTTTGGCAATGGACGGTGTGGTTGCGGTTTATACAGCTGAGGATGTACCGAACAATAAGGTCGGGCATTTACAGCAGGATTGGGATGTAATGATTCCGAAGGGCGAGATTACCAGATTCGTAGGTGATGCAATATGTCTTGTTGTAGCAAAGAGTGAAGACATATTAAAGAAGGCCAAGGCTTTGGTGAAGGTGGATTATGAAGTACTTGAGCCTGTAAGAAATATTACTGAAGCTATGGCAAAGGATGCACCGAATATACATCCTAACGGTAATCTTTGTCAGTCACGTCATGTAAGAAGAGGCGATACAGAGACTGCAATCAAGAATTCAAAGTATGTAATTACAGAGACATTTGATACACCTTTTACGGAGCATGCATTCCTTGAGCCTGAGTGTGCTGTAGCATTCCCGTATAAGGACGGAGTGAAGATATATACTTCAGATCAAAGTGTATTTGATACAAGAAAAGAAGTGGCAATCATGTTCGGATGGGATCCTGAAAAGATTGTTGTTGAGAACAAGCTTGTAGGTGGCGGATTCGGTGGAAAAGAGGATGTTACCACACAGCATATAGCGGCACTTTGTGCATATAAGCTTCAAAGAACCGTAAAGGCTAAGTTTAGCAGAGATGAGTCACTTGCATTCCATCCGAAGCGACATGCAATGCACGGTACATTTACACTAGGTTGTGATGAAAACGGTATATTTACAGGACTTGACTGTGATATATATTTTGACACAGGTGCTTATGCATCACTTTGCGGTCCGGTACTTGAGCGTGCTTGTACACATGCGGTCGGACCTTATTGCTATCAGAACCACGATATCAGAGGATACGGTTACTATACCAACAATCCGCCGGCAGGTGCGTTCAGAGGTTTCGGAGTTTGCCAAAGTGAGTTTGCACTTGAGTCAATTATAGATTTGCTTGCAGAGAAGGTAGGTATTTCACCTTGGGAAATCAGATACAGAAATGCCATTGAGCCGGAGAAAGTACTTCCGAACGGTCAGATTGCCGACTGTTCTACAGCGCTTAAGGAGACGTTGGAGGCGGTAAAACCTTACTATGATAAGTATTATCCGAATGTAGGACTTGCCTGTGCCATGAAGAATGCAGGTGTAGGTGTAGGACTTCCTGATACAGGTCGTGCAAGACTGAAGATAAATGACGGCAAGGTGGAGATATACTGCGGCGCTTCAGATATCGGACAGGGTTGTGCGACAGTATTTGTACAGATGGCATCCGAGACACTGGGACTTCCTAAGTCTAAGATTAAGAATATGGGAAGTAACTCGGAACTTGATCCTGATTCAGGTACTACATCAGGTTCAAGACAGACACTTATAAGCGGTGAGGCTATCAGAAGAGTTTCAGTTGAGGCTAAGGCTGCACTTGATGAGGTGGGCGGTGACCTTGATAAGCTTAACGGCAGAGAGTTCTATGCCGAGTACTTCGAGCCTACAGACAAGCTCGGTGCGGATGTACCTTTCCCTAAGTCTCATGTGGCATATGCATATGCTACACATCTTGTTGTGCTTGATGAGGATGGCAAGGTTTCAAAGGTTGTTGCGGCACATGATTCAGGTAAGGTTGTAAACCCTATTTCAATACAGGGTCAGATTGAGGGCGGAGTGCTTATGTCACTTGGTTATGCGCTTACTGAGGACTTTAAGCTTCAAGACTGTATGGTTAAATCAAAGTACGGAACACTTGGACTTATGAGAGCTACAGATATACCGGAGATTCAGGCCATTTATGTTGAGAAGAAGGAACTCTTAGGAGTTGCATACGGATCTAAGGGTATCGGAGAGATTGCCACCATTCCTACAGCTCCTGCTGTACAGAATGCTTACTATAAGAGAGACGGCAAGCTCAGACCGAAGCTTCCTATGGACGATACGTACTATTCAAATAAGAAGAAAAAATAATTTATATTTAAGAGGGGTTGGCATTTGCCAATCCCTTTATTTGTTTATATAATAGAAAGAAAAACGAGATAGGAAAACATATGAAAAAGAGAATTGTTATTTTTGGAGATTCAAATACATGGGGTTATGATGCAAAGAGCGGCGGCAGGTTTAATGAAGAAATCAGATGGCCTATGGTAGCGGCCAAGCTGCTTGGAGAGAGTTGCAGAGTCTATGAAGAGGGGCTTTGCGGCAGAACCACCTGTCTTGACGACCCTTTCAATGAGGGACTTTCAGGGCTTAGCTATCTTTTGCCATGTCTTCAGAGTCACTCACCTCTTGATATGTTGGTGATAATGCTTGGAACAAACGACTGTAAGGAAAGATTTTCGCTGACAGGTGCAAATATTGCACTTGGAATGAGGAGACTTGTTATGAAGGCTTTAATAGCCGATGTATGGAGAGATAAGCCGAATATACTTATAATTGCACCGGGCCCTATATTAAAGGAATGTGAGCTGTCGGATGTCGGCAAAAATATGGGTAAATGCTCGGATAAATCATATGAGCTTGCGGGGGAGTATAAGCTTGTGGCTGATGAACTTAATGTGGGATTTTTGGATGCCGCTCCTTATGTAGAGATGAATGACATTGATTTTATGCATTTGACGGCGGATTCACATAAGGTAATTGCAAAAAAAGTAAGTGAAGTTATAAAAAACACATTGGATAATAAAGAAGTAAAGATATGACTTTAACACAATTAAAATATGCTATAGAGGTTGCAAATGCCGGCTCTATAAATAAGGCTGCCGGTAATTTATTTATCACACAGCCAAGTCTGTCGTCAGCTATTGCCGAACTTGAGGCCGAGATAGGTGTAAAGCTTTTTTCAAGGAACAACAGAGGTATATTTTTGACACCTGCGGGAAGCGAGTTTGTAGGATATGCAAGACAGGTGGTGGAGCAGTTTAATCTTATAGAAGCAAAGTATATCTCAAATCAGAACTTAAAAAAGAAGTTCAGTGTGTCCATGCAGCATTATACCTTTGCAGTCAGTGCCTTTGTCAATCTTGTAAAGCAGTTCGGTATGGACGAGTATGAGTTTGCGGTGAATGAGACTAAGACATATGATGTCATAAATGATGTAAAGACATTTAAAAGTGAGATTGGTATACTTTATATAAATGAGTTTAACAAGAATATTTTGACCAAGCTGTTTAAGGATTCAAATCTTTTATTTACGCCTTTGATGGAATGCAGTATCTATGTATATCTTTACGAAGATCATCCTTTGGCAAATCATGATAAGATAAAGATGGAAGAACTTATGGACTATCCTTGTCTGTCGTTTGAGCAGGGTGAGTATAACTCATTTTACTTTGCGGAGGAGGTGCTTTCCACTTATGAGTACCACAGACTGATAAAGGCAAATGACAGAGCGACATTATTGAATCTTATGGTGGGACTTAACGGGTATACACTTTGTTCAGGTATAATCTGTGAGGAGTTAAACGGTGAAAAGTATAAGGCGATAAAGCTTGATTCGGATGAAAAGATGACTATAGGGTATATTATAAGAAAGGATATTTCCATCAGCGAGCTTGGCAAGAAATATTTGGAAGAAGTGGCGAAGTTTAAGGATAAGACTTTAGAATAGGAGAAATTATGAAATTAGGAGTAATAGGTTTTGGAAATATGGGTTCAGCAATTGCAAAGGGCTTTGTAAGCAAGAATGCAATTGATATTAAAGATATAGGTATTTTTGATACATATTCAAAATCCGGAGAAAAGGCAAAGGAAGACGGATTTTTTGTACACAGTGATGAGATTGAATTGGCAAAATCCTGTGATGCCGTGCTTGTGGCTGTAAAGCCGATACATGCAAAAGCGCTTTTTGAAAAAATTTCAAAGCATATTGGCGGTAAGCTTATAGTATCTATAGTTGCAGGACTTGAAAGTGAAGTTATAAGGTCATATATAGGTGAACAGAGGATTCTTAGGATTATGCCGAACACTCCTGCGCTTGTAGGTGAGGGTGTATTTGCGCTTGACAGTGATTCAAACGCTACAGATGAAGAAAAAAGAATTTTTGAAAATGCTTTTTCAAAGATAGGTATGGTTGAATGGGTAGAGGAGAGACTTTTCCCTGTAGTCACAGGACTTTCAGGAGGTGGACCTGCATATGTGGCTATGTTTATAGAGGCGTTGGCGGATGCGGGTGTACTTCACGGATTAAAGAGGGATGTGGCATTAAAGATGGCCGCAAAGACTGTACTTGGAAGTGCTGCACAAATTCTTGAAACAAATATTCATCCGGCAGTTTTAAAAGATATGGTTTGTTCACCTGCAGGCACTACCATAGAGGGCGTAAAGACATTGGAGGATTATAGTTTCAGGGCCGGTGTAATAGAGGCGATATCAAAAGCAACATTAAAATCAATGAAATAAAAAAGGTCAGCCGAAAGGCTGACCTAAAGGTGTTTGTATAATTATTTAGCAGTTGTAGACTCTACAGCTGTTGTCTCGGCACCTGACTCGCTTGAAGCCTCGCTTGCAACGCTATCCTTTGCAGACTCAACAGCGCTTGAAGCAGACTCAACGGCACTTGAAGCATCTTTAGCAGCAGACTCTGCAGCACTTGAAACTTCCTTACCTGCAGACTCAACAGCGCTTGAAGCATCCTTAGCAGCAGACTCAACGGCACTTGAAGCGTCAGCCTTAGGTGCGCTTGAACCACAAGCAGTGAAAGCAAGCATAGCTACAGCAGCAACAGCAAATAATTTAAATTTTAACATTTTTAATACCTCCCTTAATAGACACTTTCCTATGTCCTTTAACAAGAACCGATTTTATACCTATTCATTAAAAAAGTCAAATGAAATTATGCTTTGTATCTAAAAAAAACGGAAAAACTTTCGAAAGAATAAATTAAAAATAAGAGATAAGTTTTTAAGATGACCGAATCGGCGTTTTGATATGGTATAAAATATCGGCTTGATATATTATTGTGTGGTATTACAGATTGGAGCATTATGATAAGATTTGAGAAGATAGATGAAAATACGAAGAACTTGGAAGATATAAAACAGTTATATATGGATGCCTTTCCTTTTGAGGAGAGAATACCTTTTTATATTATGGTATCGGTAGGAAATGACAGAGGTGTTGAGTTCTTATCGATATATGATGATGATACCTGGCTTGGGTTTATACATACTTTGGTGGGAGATAAGCTTTCATATATCTTTTATTTTGCTATAGACGGCAGTCTCAGACAGAGCGGATACGGAAGCAAGATAATCCGTGAATATAAGAAGATACACCCTAAACTTTCACTTGCTATAGAACCTATAGAAGAGAACAGTGACAATATAAAACAGAGAAAGAAAAGACTCGCATTCTATGAGAAGAACGGATTTGAGACTCTGGATACAAGAGTTGTAGAGATGGGAGTTGAGTTTGAGCTTATGGGTGCAAAGGGCATGGAAATCAAAGAGAGCGACTACAAATCACTTGTAAAGAAGTTCTTCGATTCCTTTGATAAGGATAAGAGAGTGCTTTCTGTAAAGGAGATGAGGGATGCGGACTCCTACACCATAAAAAACTTTGTTGACAGTAAGGAACTTATGTACAGAGCCGGAGAGGCTATATTTTATGTAGTTGGTTGGAATATAGGAGACAGGGTTCTTATAGTGGCAGGCAGCGGCAACAATGCAGGTGACGGATATGTTGTGGCCGACTTATTGAATATTGAAGGAATTGAAACCGAGATTTTGCTTATCAAGGATAAATTCTCGGAGGACGGAAGGTACTATTTTAACAGATGCCTTCAAAAAGATATTAAGCATACCGCATTGGATGAGAATACGGATTATAATACTTTGCGAGAAAAGTTTGATTCATATGACTATATTCTTGACTGTATATACGGAACCGGCTTTACAGGTGAGGTGAGAGAACCTGTGTATTCACTTATAAAAGCTTTAAACGACTCTAAGGCTTTTGTAGTCAGTGCGGATATCAACTCAGGTATGAACGGAGATACGGGAGAGTCAAATATTTGTGTGAATTCCGACCTTACAGTAAGTATAGGCTTTTTGAAAAAGGGGCTTGTAAGCGAGGAAGGTAAAAAGCATATAGGAAAGCTTGTAAATATGGATATAGGTATTATTATTGAAGAGTAAATGATATGTCTGAATATTTTAAGCTTATTGCAAATAATATCCATATTAGGTATACTCTAGGGTAGACTTTATGGAAGTGGAGAATTGATGTGGCAAGTCGAAAACAAACAACCAAAAAAACAAAAAAGAGTAGTAGTACAAATAGAGTGAGCAAAAAGACGGAGAACAATGAGCAACTGGAATTTTTGAATTCCGAAATTCTGATGATTGCCCTTTTTGTAGTGTCCTTGGTGCTTTTTTTGAGCCATTTCGGGCTTATGGGAGTAGTGGGAAAGTTCTTCAGATCATTGCAGATGGGACTGTTCGGCATACTTGGCTATGCGGTACCTATGTTTGTATTTATAGGCGGTGCATTCCTTTTGTCCAATGTAGGTTCAAGTGTCGCAAAAACAAAGTTTATCGGAGTGGTGTTGGCTGTTTTGGCGGTGGATACCCTTATATCACTGATAGGTATTCCAAGTCTGAAGGCAGTCGGATTTTTGAAATTTTATACTGAAGGCTGGTATGGCGGCTTTGTAGGAGGAAGTCTCGGACTTATCATATCGTTAATACTTGGTAAGATCGGTGCAATCATATTCTTTTTGGCGATGTTTATAGTATCTGTTGTTATACTTACAGGTAAGTCATTCGTGTCCATGGTAAAGACAGGCGGACAGATGACCATATCAAAGGCAAAAAATGATGTGACAAGGGTGATGGAGCAGAGGAAACAAAGAAAAGAAGCGGAGTATGACTACGATGAAGATTATGATGAGGACAACTTTGAAGAGCTTGATATTGATAATAAAAAAGACTGCTATATAGAAGAACTCCTTGACTACAATAAAAGACCGAACAGAGGGAACATAGATCTTGGTGCTATAGACTTTTCAAAGAGAAAGGTTAAGCACAGAGTGGATTTACCTCCTTCAAATGCAGGTGCAAAGAAGAATGAAGCGATAGGCGGACTTTTTGACAGTAAAAACAATGTGGGCTTTGAGAAGACAGATGCCGATGAGGGAGTGATAGATACAAACCATAACTTTTCAAATGAAAGAACCGAGGAGTCCGCCAAGGATTCTATAATAATGAATAAGAGGGCCGATACATTCTACGGCAATATAAACAGAGGAAATGACGACTCAAGGTTTGAAAATGATATAGATGAGGAAACTTTAAGAAGAGCCAATGAGATACTTGCCAGAAAAGATGAGATAGATATCTATTCACAGCCGGTTTCCACTATAAGTATCACTGAGGATGATGCACATGAGGATTTCAGTTATATAAATGACGATACTCCTGTAGGTGTGGCAAACATAAACAATGATATAGAATTCAGAAAAGAATACGGTGATGATGAGGGCTATACTCATCAAAACACTTCTACTTATGATGCACCGTATCAAAAAGACGACAGTTATAAAAAGCCTTATAACGAAAATCATAACGAAACCGTATACAATAATTATACAGATAATGAAAAGTCTGTTAATGTGGATACAAAAAAGGACAATTCCTTGGTAAGCAGTGACGGTGAGAGAACTTTAGTCACGGCGGCAGGTAAGGTGATAGTTTCAGACACATCCGCACTTCAAAAGAAGATGGAAGAGCAAAGGGCGGCTTCTCAACAAGGTAAGATAAGGTCTGAGATTAAAAAAAAGAAGGCTGCCATAAGACCTTATGCATATCCGGGTACATATCTTTTAAAGAAGAGTAATAATAACAATCAGGTACTCTCGGACAGTGAATACAGACAGACCGCCATCACATTACAGGAGACTTTGGCAAGCTTTGATGTAAATGTGACTGTAGAGGATATAAGTATAGGACCTTCTGTTACACTGTATGAGCTTAAGCCTGAGCAGGGAGTTAAGGTATCAAAGGTACTGTCACTTGCAAACGATATAAAACTTGCACTTGCAGCCAGTGATATAAGAATAGAAGCACCTATTCCCGGAAAATCCGCTATCGGTATAGAGGTTCCGAACAAACAAAAGCAGACGGTATTTTTGCGCGATTTGTTTGAGAGCAGAGCCTTCAGAAACGGTGGAGAGAGCATTGGTTTTGCGGTAGGCAAGGATATTTCGGGTAAGGTAATTGTTGCGGATATTGCAAAGATGCCTCATGTACTTATTGCAGGTGCTACAGGTTCAGGTAAATCCGTATGTATCAATACATTGATTATGAGTATCATATATAAGTATTCACCTGATGATGTGAAGCTTATTATGGTAGATCCGAAGGTGGTGGAACTTTCAGTTTATAACGGCATTCCGCACCTTCTTATTCCTGTAGTGACCGAGCCGAAAAAGGCCGCATCGGCACTTAACTGGGCTGTTGCGGAGATGGGTGAGAGATATAAAAAGTTTGCGGCTACGGGTGTCAGAGATTTGACCGCCTACAATAAGAGAATAGATGAGGCGAGAAGAAGAGGAAATATCGAGGGGCTTCCTGATAAGTTGCCGAAGATTGTTATAATTATTGACGAGTTGGCAGACCTTATGATGGTGGCAAATGCGGAGGTTGAGGATGCTATAGTAAGGCTTGCTCAGCTTGCAAGAGCCTGCGGTATACATCTGGTTATAGCTACACAAAGACCGAGTGTCAATGTCATAACGGGTATAATAAAGGCAAATATTCCTTCAAGAATCGCTTTCGCGGTATCATCAGGTACGGACTCAAGAACCATACTTGACAGTAACGGTGCCGAAAAGCTTCTCGGAAAGGGTGATATGCTGTTTGCTCCGTACGGATCGCCGAATCCTATAAGAGTACAGGGTGCATTTGTTTCGGATGAGGAAGTATCCGCCGTAGTGGACTTTTTAAAAAATCAAGGTATGCAGGCAAGGTATGATGAAGATACTATAAAGCATATAGAAGAGAGTGAAAAGACTGCCGGTGCATCAGGAGAGGTATCTGAAAGAGATGAGCTGTTTGAGGCGGCAGGCAGATATATTATAGAAAAGGACAGAGCTTCAATAGGCAATCTTCAAAGGAATTTTAAGATTGGCTTTAACAGAGCTGCAAGAATTATGGATCAGCTTGCAAGTGCAGGTGTGGTAGGTGATGAAGCAGGAACAAAGAGAAGAGAAATACTAATGAATATGGACGAATTCTTGGATGTATTATAGATTTGTCCTAAGGAGGATGTATGCGTAGTGATATCGAAATTGCAAGAAGCGTTGAGATGAAAAATATTGCCGATGTGGCAAGCGAGTACGGGATAGGTTTTGACGACCTTGAAATGTACGGCAAGTATAAGGCAAAACTTGGTGAGGAGTTTTTAAAATCCCGCAAAGAAATCAAAAACGGTAAGCTTGTACTTGTTACAGCTATCAATCCTACACCTGCAGGAGAGGGTAAGACCACTACACTTGTAGGACTTGGTCAAGCTTTCAAAAAGATGGGCAAAAAAGCGGTTATAGCACTTAGAGAGCCTTCACTCGGACCTTGCTTCGGTATAAAGGGAGGTGCTGCAGGCGGCGGACTCTCTCAGGTAGTACCTATGGATGAGCTCAATCTTCATTTTACAGGAGATTTTCATGCTATAACATCCGCCAACAATCTTTTGGCAGCAATGCTTGACAATCATATTAAGCAGGGCAATGCACTCGGAATAGATACCAATGCGATTATCCACAAAAGATGTATTGATATGAATGACAGAGTGCTGAGAAATATAGTGGTAGGCATAGGCGGTAAGGCTGACGGAGTGGTAAGAGAAGATCACTTTGTAATATCGGTGGCTTCAGAGATAATGGCAATACTTTGTTTGGCTGATGATATGAATGATTTGAAGGAGAGACTTTCAAATATTATTGTAGCTTATAATTTTAAGGGCGAGCCTGTGTTTGCAAGAGATATTAAGGCGGTGGGTGCTATGGCCGCGCTTTTAAAGGACGCAATAAAGCCGAATATCGTACAGACACTTGAGCATTCGCTTGCTTTGGTACACGGAGGACCTTTTGCAAATATTGCACACGGATGTAACTCTATCAGAGCCACCAAGATTGCTATGGGTATGGCAGATATCGCACTTACAGAGGCGGGATTCGGTGCGGACCTCGGAGCTGAGAAATTCTTTGATATAAAGTGTAGAAAGGCCGGTATTTCACCTGATTGTGTAGTGCTTGTGGCTACTGTAAGGGCTTTAAAGTACAACGGCGGAGTTGCAAAGGAAGAGCTTTCAAAAGAAAATCTTGAAGCGCTTAAAAAGGGAATTGTGAACCTTGAAAAGCATATCGAAAATATCAAGCTTTTCGGTGTACCTGTAGTTGTTACATTAAATCATTTTGTAACCGATGGCGAATCTGAAGTTAACTTTATAAAAGAGTTTTGCGAAAGCAGAGACTGTGAGTTTGCAATCTCAAAGGTATGGGAAGAAGGCGGCAATGGCGGAGTCGAACTTGCAAAGAAGATTCTTTATACACTTGAAAACAAAGAAAGTCACTTCACACCGCTCTACCCTGACGATATGAGCATTGAAGATAAGCTCTACACTATTGCAACAAAGATATATGGAGCAAAGAATGTGACATATTCTCCTGCCGCAAAGAAGGCGATTGAAATGGCAAAGGTACTCGGATACGGCAATCTGCCCGTATGTGTGGCAAAGAATCAATATTCACTTTCAGATGACCCGAAGAAGCTTGGAAGACCTGAAAACTTCGATATAAATGTAAGAGAAGCCTATGTGAATGCCGGTGCGGGTTTTATAGTTGCAATTACAGGCAGCATTATGACAATGCCGGGACTTCCTAAGGTACCTGCGGCCGAGGCTGTGGATGTGGATGAAAACGGAAATATAGTAGGGCTTTTCTAAAGGACTTGGGAGAAAAAATGAAACTTATAGAAAATACGGAAGGTCTTGATATAGATATAATATCAGGAGAACTTGATGATAATTTTTCAGATTTGGTATTCAATACAAAAAAGATAGTTAAGGATTGTTTATTTGTATGTATAAAGGGTAGAAACTTTGATACACATGATGCAATAGATGAGATTGTAAAGCAGGGTGTCAAGGCTGTGGTAGTGGAAAAGGATATAAAAAGAGATGATATCTGTGTTATAAAGGTGGACAATACCAGAGCGGCACTTGCAAGACTATCAGCTGCATACTTTGACCATCCTTCAAAGAAGATGAAGATAATAGGTATTACCGGAACTAAGGGTAAGACAACATCATCTCATATGCTGAAAAAACTCTTGGAGCAAAATGCCAAGGTGGGACTTATAGGTACAAACGGTATAACTATAGGGGATATGCACAGAAGCACACTGAATACAACACCTGAGTCATATGAATTACAAAAGACTTTCAAAGAATGTTTGGACGCAGGCTGTGAATATGTTGTGATGGAGGTATCTTCACAGGCCGTAATGTTAAAGAGAATAGAGGGAATAAATTTCTATATAGGTATATTTACAAATATTTCACCTGACCATATAGGACCTGACGAGCATAAGGACTTTGAAGAGTATCTTATGTACAAATCACTTTTCTTTAAGCAGTGTGAAAAGACAATTGTAAATGCCGATGACGAACATTCGGACTATGTGTTAAAGCAGTCAACATCGGATGAGAAGTATAAGTTCGGAAAGAACGGAGATTTTGTTATAAATTATATCAATTATATTTCCGATAAGGACTTTTTGGGTACAAGCTTTTGCATAAGTTGTTGTGATGTGATAAAGGATAAATACGGTATAGAAAGTGTTGGAGATATACTTGTAGGAATTCCCGGAGAATTTAATGTATACAACGCATTATCCGCACTGAGTGCGGCAATTATCTGTAAAGTAAAGCCGCAGGTATTACAGACAGCCTTAAAAGATATCAAGGTAAACGGCAGAATGGAAGTGGCATATTCTTCACATGATATAAAGATAATTATTGATTATGCGCATAATGCAATAAGTACCGAAAGTCTGATAAATACACTTCGTCAGTATAAGCCTAAGAGACTTGTAGTAGTCTTCGGTTCGGGAGGAAACAGATCTAAAGACAGAAGATATTCAATGGGTGAGATCTGCGGAAAGATGGCGGACTTTTCCGTAGTTACCGCAGATAACTCAAGATATGAAAAGACGGAGGACATTATTGCGGATATTGTTGAGAAATTATCTGCAACAGGCGGAAAGTATATCACTATTCCGGACAGAAAAGAAGCGATATTCTACGCTATAGAAAACTCCAAGCCCGGCGATATCATTGCGATAATAGGTAAGGGACATGAGGACTATCAGGAGATAAACGGGGTGAGACATCATTTCCTTGACAGGGAAGTCGTAGAAGAATGCTTGGAGAAGATGAATGAAAGAAACTAGTGTAAGAGAGCTTATAGCTGTGACAGGCGGAGTACTTATTTCGGGAAGTGAAGATGCCGTATTTTCAAATATTGTAATCGACTCAAGAGAGGTGGATAAAAACAGTCTCTTTGTGCCGGTAGTGGGTGAAAAAAACGATGCACATAAATTTTTGGAATCGGTATATGCTGCCGGATGCAGAGCGGCTATAAGTTCAAGAAAAGATATTTTCTTAAAACCCGACTTTAATATAGTACTTGTGGAAAACACTACCAAGGCTCTACAGGATCTGGGCACATATATTAGAAGCAAACTCTCACTGCCGCTGGTAGGTATAACAGGAAGTGTCGGAAAGACCACTACAAGAGAGATGGTTGCACTTGCACTTTCAGATCTTAAGGTATTTAAGACTCCGAACAACTTCAACTCACAGCTTGGAGTACCTGTCACAATCAGCAGAATAAATGATGAAGAGATAGGTGTTATAGAACTTGGAATGAGTATGTTCGGTGAGATGGAGCGTATCGCAAAAATAGTCAAATGTGACTGTGCTGTAGTCACAAATATAGGCACCGCACATATTGAAAACCTTCATACAAGAGAGAATATAAGGTCTGAAAAGTTCCATATAACTGACGGCATGAAGGCAGGCAGTGTGATGTTTTTAAACGCCGATAATGATATGCTTTGTGATCATCCCAAAAAAGAGGGCATAATATATAAATTTTTCAGTGCCAAGGGAAATAAGGATTGTGATTATTATGCAAGCGATATTGTATTTCACAATGCTCTTCCTGAATTTGTGGCGCATATATGCGGTAAAAGTGTAAAGGTGGCTTTGAATGTATTCGGAGAACATCAGATATCAAATGCGCTTGCGGCACTGGCTGTAGCAGATCACTATAATCTGAACCTTGAGTCTGCAAGCAGACATCTGGCATCTTTTAGAGGCTTTGCACACAGACAGGAACTTTTAAAGCTTAAGAATATCACTGTGATAGATGACACCTATAACGCTTCTCCCGATTCTATGAAGGCGTCGCTTTCTATATTAAAAGATTTTGATGCGAAAAGAAAAGTGGCGGTTTTGGCGGATATGAAAGAGCTGGGAGTTGATGAAACCAAACTTCATAGAGAGATTGGAGAGTTCATATTAAAGAATCTTAAGCTTGATGCTGTGTTTAGTGTAGGAGATTTGGCAAAAGAGATTACAGGCCGTTTAAATACATTTAACAAAAGTTTTGAAAATAATGAAGAACTGGAAAGTTATCTGCTTGAATATTTACAGGAAGGCGATGTATGCCTTTTAAAGGGTTCAAACAGTATGAGACTTTTTGATGTAGTAGACAAAATAAAAAACCATGAAAAATTTATTCGCTGATATAGTTGTAGCAAATACAAATGTGGACAGACCGTTTACATACCTTATCCCCATGAATTTGAGGGATAAGGTTACTCCGGGCTGTCCTGTTTTGATTGAATTTGGAAAATTGACCAAAAAAGGTTATATAATAGATATAAAAGAAGAAAGTGATGTAGATATATCCAGGTTAAAATATATAAAGGATATAGAAAAGGGTGAGCTTGGCACAGATGAAAACCTGCTGCGCCTTGCCATATGGATAAAGCACAGATACGGTGTGACCTTTGATAAAGCTATTTCTACCGTAATGCCTGTAAAGTCAAATGTGGAAGAAAAGACAAGCAATGAAATTTTTTTAAATCAAGATATTTGTGAGGATATCTTGGAAGAACTTACAAAGAAGCGAAAAGTTGCGTGGGTAAGACTCTTAGAAGAACTTAAGAAAACTGAAAGCCTGCCGCAAAGCTATGTAAATAAAGAACTTAAAGTGAATTCCGCTACAATAAAGAGGATGGTGGAAGAGGGATATATCACAGTAGAAAATAAGAAAAGAAAATCAAATCCGCTTTTGCCTATACTTAAGTCTTTGGGAGTGGAAGATTTTAATGAGATACAGGCGACAAATGAATATATTTTAAATGAGGAGCAAAAGCTTGCGGTGGATATTTTCAAAAAAGACTTTGATGCCGGAAATAAAAATACCTATCTGCTGCACGGTATTACAGGCAGCGGTAAGACTCTTGTATTTATAAATATGATTAAATATGTGATAAGTAAGGGTTTTCAGGCTATAGTACTTATACCTGAGATTTCGTTGACTTATCAGACAGTGCTTAGAATGGCTGAGCATTTTAAAGACAGAGTGGCTATAATCAATTCAAAGCTTTCAAAAAATGAAAGGTTTTATCAGTTTGACAGAATAAAAAACGGCGATGCCGATGTGATAATAGGTCCGAGGTCCGCAATATTTGCCCCTGTAAAAAGATTGGGGCTTATAGTAATAGATGAAGAGCATGACTCCGCCTACAAAAATGAGAATGTACCTACTTTTAATGTAAGAGATGTGGCAGGTAAACTTGCAAATATAGCCGGAGCTTCACTGCTTTTGGCATCTGCGACCCCGACTCCGGAGACTTATAACAGGGCCATAACAGGAGAGATAAAACTTTTGGAGCTGAAAGAAAGGGCAAAAAATACCTTACTGCCGAAGGTAAGTATAGTCGATATGAGAGATGAGCTGAAAATGGGCAACAGGAGTATTTTCAGCAACAAGTTGAAAACTTTGATAGAGGACAGATTAAGAAAACATGAGCAGGTGATGCTTTTTATGAACAGAAGAGGATATTCAAGCTTTGTATCCTGCCGCTCATGTGGAGAAGCCATAAAATGTAAGCACTGTGATGTTACAATGACTTTGCACAATAACAATAAACTTGTATGTCATTACTGCGGTTACAGTATTGATTTACCGAAAGTTTGTCCAAGTTGCGGTTCAAAGTATATTGCAAACTTCGGTACAGGCACACAGAAGCTTGAAGCTATGACAAGGGAAGTCTTTCCAAGTGCCAAGGTTTTACGAATGGATACGGACAGTGTTTCAAAGAAGAACAGTGCAAATGATATGATAAGAGATTTTGCAAGGGGTGATGCGGATATTTTGATCGGCACACAGATGATTGTAAAAGGACATGATTTTGACAATGTGACGCTTGTGGGTATAATGGCGGCGGACACCTCACTGTATGTGAGCAATTATAACAGTGCACAGAGAACTTTTGAGCTGCTTACACAGGCTGCAGGCAGAGCGGGCAGAGCAAAGAGCGGTGAAGCCGTGATACAGACATATAAGCCTGAAAATTATGCTATAGTGGCTGCGGCGGCACAGGATTATAAAAAATATTTTGAAAATGAGATTGCATACAGGAAACTGGGAGGTTACCCTCCGGTCTGTCATATGCTTACAGTGATGTTTAGCAGTGTCAGAGAGGAAGAACTGAATAAATGTGCAACTGCTATAGTTAATACATTAAAATCAGACAATATTTTCAAAAAATCTGTAATAATAGGTCCTACAGATCCAAGTGTTGTGAAGGTAAAGGACTATTACAGAAAACTGGTATACATAAAAAATGCTAATTATGATATACTTTTAGATATACAAAAAAAAATAGAAGAAGGTCTTGGCTCTTACAAAAATGTAGGAGCGGTATATGACTTTAATTAAGGAGATAGATATGGCAATAAGAGCAATACGAGTAATGGGAGACAATGTTTTAAACAAGAAGTGTAAAGAAGTAAAAGAAGTAAACGACAGAACAAGAGTTTTGGTGGAAGATATGATTGACACAATGAGAGAGGCTAACGGTGTCGGACTTGCGGCTCCTCAGGTAGGTGTTTTAAAGAGAATAGTGGTAATAGAGACCGAGCCTGAAAACGTACATGTTCTTATAAATCCTGTTATTCTTGAGCAGGACGGAGAGCAGGTGGGATATGAGGGCTGTCTCAGCGTTCCGGGAAAGAGCGGTATAGTAAAAAGACCTAATCATGTGGTTGCAAGGGCATTTGACATTGATATGAATGAGTACACTATAGAGGGCGAGGGATTGCTTGCAAGAGCTATCTGCCATGAGTGCGCACATCTTGACGGAGAGCTTTATGTAGACCTTGTAGAGGGTGAACTGATAGACAATGAGGAACTTGAAAAAATGTACGAAGAAGAGGAAGATGAAGAATGAAAATAGTTTTTATGGGAACTCCCGATTTTTCGCTACAGCCTCTTAAAAGCCTGGTAGAAGCAGGACATGATGTCAGCTTGGTACTTACAAGAGAGGATAAGAAAAGAAACAGAGGAGAACTTAGCCCGACACCTGTAAAGGAGCTGGCGCAGGAATTAAATATTCCGGTGCTTACCCCTTCAAAGATGAAAGATGAAGCGCTGATTGAAAGACTGAAGTCTGAAAATGCCGATTTTTTTGTGGTGGTGGCGTACGGAAAGATTTTACCTAAGGAAATACTTGATATTCCGAAGCTGGGTTGCATCAACATTCATGCATCACTTTTGCCGGAGTACAGAGGCGCGGCACCTATACAGTGGTCGATTATAGACGGCAAGAAAAAGACCGGTATTACCACAATGCTTATGGATGAAGGCCTTGATACCGGAGATATCTTAAAGCAATATGAACTTCCTATCACAGATGATGAGACAGGAGGATCGCTTTTTGACAAGCTGGCAATACTTGGAGGTGAGGCTATAGCGGATACTATAGCAAATTTTGACAGTATTACTCCTACACCTCAGGGGGAGGCGACTACGGAGTATGCCAAGATGATTTCAAAGCAGATGGGTGAGATAGACTTTAATAAATCCGCCACGGAGATTGAAAGACTTATAAGGGGAATGAATCCTTGGCCAAGTGCATATACAAAGTATGAGGGTAAGGTATTAAAGATTTGGGAAGCCGAGGTTGCAGGTAATATATCGGAATTACCAAATATAAATTTAAGCGAAAATTACGGCAAAATATATAGCATTAATAAAGACATTTTTATAATATGTAATAACAGCGTTTTAAAGGTGCTGTCTTTACAACTTGAAGGTAAGAAAAGAATGTCTGCAAAGGACTTTTTGCTTGGCAGAGAGATAAAGCAGGGATATGTATTAGGAAAATAAGGAGGGGCTTATGTACTACGGTTACGGCTTTGATATAACATACATATTTGTAATAATCGGAATGGTAATCACATTGCTTGCTTCATGGAGAATGAAGGCGACATTTGCAAAGTATGAGAGAGTGAGATCCGAATCAAACCTTACAGGAAGAGAGGTGGCTGAGAGAATACTTAGGGCAAACGGAATCTACGATGTGGGAGTAAGACCTGTATCAGGCAGACTTACAGACCACTATGACCCGAGAGACAAGACTGTCAGCCTCAGTGAGGTTATATATAATTCAACATCCGTGGCTGCAATAGCCGTTGCGGCACATGAATGCGGTCATGCCATACAGGACAATGTAGGCTATGTTCCGCTGAACTTAAGAAGTGCATTTGTACCTATAGCAAGCTGGGGAAGCAGACTTGCCTGGCCTATGATATTTATAGGCATATTGCTTGGCTACGGAAATATGTCAAATATACTTATACAGCTTGGAATAGGACTGTTTTTACTTGCGGTAATATTCCAGATAATAACATTGCCTGTAGAGTTTGACGCCTCAAGAAGAGCACTGATTGAGTTACAAAGCAATAATATATTGCCGTCAAATGAAGATAAGAGTGCAAGCAAGGTGCTTTTTGCGGCAGCTATGACCTATGTGGCTGCAGCCGCTTCGGGAGTATTGCAGTTGCTGAGACTTTTGCTCTTATTTAACGGCAGAGGAAGAAGAGACTGACAATGGAAAAAACGAATATAAGAGCTCTTATTTTGGAAGCTTTGATGCTTATAGATGTTGAAGGGGAGTACAGCCACAAGGTCATAGATATGGCGCTTGAAAAGTATTCATATCTGTCAAAGGCGGACAGAGGCTTCTTTTCAAGGGTTGTACACGGAGTCGTGGAGTACAGGTTGCAGCTTGATTTTATTATAAAAAAATATAATAACGGCAAGCGTGTTAAGCCTGTAATCAGAGAAATACTGAGAATGGCAATCTATCAAATGCTTTATATGGACAGAGTACCTGACAGAGCAATAATAAATGAAGCCGTTAACCTTGTAAAGCAAAGAAGACTTAATGCACTTACAGGTTTTGTAAACGGTATATTAAGAAAGATAAGTGCTGAAAAAGAATCTATAAGCTTTGAGGATAAATGTATTAAGTACTCAGTGCCGGAGTTTTTGCTTGATATAATAAAAGAAAATACAGGCGAGTACTTTGATAAAACATTGGAGTACTTTCTCTCAAACAGACCTTTATCCGTAAGAGTGAATACATCAAAGTCAGATGTTACGGATGTGATTAAGGAACTGAAAGATAGCAATATCAAGGTTGAAAGGTCAAAGATTAACGACTCTGTTCTATATATAAGCGGATTTGATAAAGTAGATGAAATCTCAGCAATAAAATCAGGAAAGTGTTATATTACCGATGTTTCATCCTCAATGATATCTAAGCTTATAGTACCTGAGAATATAAAAAAGGCTGTGGATGTATGTGCGGCTCCGGGAGGAAAGAGCTTTTTGCTGGCTGATGAATTAAAAAGTGAAGCTGTGATTTATTCCTGTGATGTCAGTGAAAATAAGGTCAATCTGATAATAGAGAATGTAAGAGTACAGAGTTTTAAAAATATAAATCCTGTAGTGGCGGATGCAAGAGTATTTGATGAGAGATTTGCAGAAAGTGATTTGGTACTGGCGGACCTTCCGTGTAGCGGTATAGGTATTATCGGAAAGAAGCCTGATATAAAATACAGACTTGATTCCGAAGGTATTAAATCTCTGTCAGACTTACAAAAAGAGATACTTGACAATGTATCAAAGTATGTAAAAAAGGGCGGAGAACTTATATTTTCAACCTGTACATTGAACAAAGCTGAAAACGAAGAGAACGTGTCAAATTTTTTGAAAAATCACTGTGATTTTAAGCAGCCGGATTTGACAGGCAGATTAAAAGGCGATTTGCTTGAACGTTTTGATACGGAGGAATTAAAGAGAGGGTATCTTAAGTTGATACCGGGAAGAGATGACTGCGACGGCTTTTTCATTGCAGTATTTAGGAGAGATAATGACTGATATAAAGTCAATGGATTTGGATGAGTTAAAGACCTTTGTAAAGGATATGGGTGAGCCTGCATTCAGAGCAAAGCAGTTGTTTAAATGGATGCATAAGTCACTTATAGAGTCCTTTGATGAGTGTACGAATCTTTCAAAGGTATTTAGAGAAAGATTGAATTTACAAGCGAAACTTACAGAGCTTAAGCCTGTGGAGGTCTTTAAATCAAAGCTAGACGATACAAGAAAGTATTTGTTTGCACTGTATGACGGAAATATTATAGAAAGTGTGAGAATGAAGTATGAACACGGCAACTCTGTCTGTATTTCATCACAGGTGGGATGCAGAATGGGCTGTAAGTTTTGTGCTTCCACATTGGACGGACTTGTCAGAAATCTTACTGCAGGTGAGATGCTTGATCAGGTGTACAGCATTCAAAGACTTTTGGGAGAGAGGGTATCGAATATAGTGGTGATGGGTTCCGGAGAGCCTATGGACAACTATGAAAATATAGTAAAATTTGTCAGAATTATAAGCAGTGATATGGGGTTAAATATAAGTCAACGAAATATTACGGTGTCCACCTGCGGCATTGTGCCTAAGATAAGGCAACTTGCAGATGAAGGACTTAATATAACATTGGCACTTTCACTGCATGCGCCCAATGATGAGATAAGAAGAACTATAATGCCTGTAGCCAACAAGTATGCATTAAAAGATGTTATTTCAGCCTGTGATTATTACTTTAAAAAGACAGGAAGAAGAGTATCATATGAGTACTCGTTGGTAGCGGGAGTAAATGACAACATAGAGGAGGCAAAAAAACTTGTAAAACTTGTAAACGGAAGAAACATACACATCAATCTGATACCTGTAAATCCGATAAAAGAGAGGGATTTTAAGCAGTCGGATAAGCTTAAGATAAAGGCTTTCAGAGAGTTTTTGGAGAAAAAAGGTGTCAATGCCACAGTCAGAAGAGAGATGGGCAGAGATATTGATGGTGCCTGTGGACAGTTGAGAAGAAGATTTATCGAGACGAACGGTGAATCTGAAAGCTTGGAGGTGTAAATATGTATTCGGTTGCATTGACCGATGTAGGCAGGATCAGACTCATAAATCAGGATACAGTATATGTAAGTGATGTACCGATAGGGGTACTGCCGAATTTATATATTGTGGCTGACGGCATGGGAGGAGAAAAAGCAGGAGATTATGCATCAAAGTCTCTTATCGGATATATGATAACATATATTGAAAATACAATGAAAATGCCTGTGGTGGCTATCCGAGAAGCTATAGAGTATGCAAATGAAAATTTGTATGCGGAGGGTATTAAAAATCCGAACCTTACAGGTATGGGAACCACTGTAGTGGCGGCAAGTATAATAGATAATACATTGTATGTTTTCAATGTCGGAGATTCCAGATGTTATATACTTGATGAGAACGGAATAGCTCAAATAACAAAGGATCACTCTCTTGTAGAGATGCTTGTATCAAAGGGCGAAATTACAAGGGAAAGTGACGAGTACAAGGAGAACAAGAGTAAGATAACAAGAGCTGTAGGGGCGGAAGCCAAGGTACTGATTGACAGCTTTGAGGTTGAACTTTTGGGAAACGAGTATGTGTTATTATGTTCGGACGGACTTACAAACATGGTTGATGATAAGAAGATTTTTAATATAATATCTTCAGGAGCCGGTGTAGAGTCAAGTGCAAAAAGACTAATAGAGGAGGCAAATCTGTCAGGCGGAAGTGATAATATATCAATTTTGCTTATAGATGTGAATGCGAGGTAATATTATGAATCTTGAATCAGTTGTCTTGCAAGGAAGATATGAAATCATAGAGAAGATAGGCTCAGGCGGCATGTCTAATGTATTCAGAGCCAAGGACTTAAAACTTGGAAGAATGGTCGCTATAAAGGTGTTAAAGGATGAATTTTGTACCGACTTAAACTTTGTTGAAAAGTTTAAAAGAGAGGCACAGGCGGCGGCAAGTCTTTTGGGTGAAAATATAGTAAATATCTATGATGTAGTGGATGAGGGTAGATACCATTTTATAGTAATGGAGCTTGTAGACGGTATAACCCTGAAAGAATATATAAGGATAAAGGGAAAGCTTGATATAACGGAGGGTGTAAGTATAGCTATACAGGTGGCAAGAGCGCTTAAGACGGCTCATGCTCAGCATATAGTACATAGAGATATAAAGCCTCAAAATATACTTATAACAGATGACAGCAAAGTAAAGGTTGCCGATTTCGGCATAGCAAGAGCGGTATCCGAGCAGACTGTAAATGCGAACGCAATAGGTTCGGTACATTATATTTCGCCTGAGCAGGCAAGAGGCGGAAGATGCGATGCCAGAAGTGATATATACTCTTTGGGTATTACAATGTATGAGATGTTTACAGGAAGAGTTCCTTTTACAGGAGAGTCTACAGTAGCGGTGGCACTTGCACATCTTGAGCAGGCTATGACACCTCCGAGTGTATACAATAATAAGATTTCACCTAACCTTGAAAGAATTATATTAAAGTGTACAAAGAAGGACCCTGCCAACAGATATCAAAATATTACGGAGCTTCTTGACGACCTTGAAAATGTGCTTTTGAATCCTGATACACCGTATGAGATAAGCGGTTCCACAAAGATAATTAAGGCTGAGGATACCGCAATGCTCAGTAGGGTGGAGCCGATTGACGATATGAGTGATGATGAGTACGAAAGAGGAGACAAAGAGGAAGAAGACGACGATGACGACTATGATGAAGAAGATGAAAAGATGGACAAGATTATGTCCGTTGCAGGTGTTGTCATAGCGGTAATCATTGTGGTACTTTTGGTGTTCTTTGTAGGCAGATTTACAGGAGTATTCGGAGGTAAGGGTTCCGACACTTCACAGAGTAAGCTTGATTCCACACAGACAAAAATGCCTGATGTAGTGGGACTGTCGGAGAAGATGGCCGATAAGAAGCTTTCCGATAACAATCTTCAGATGCAGGTAAAGTCAAGTGAGTACTCGGATACTGTGGAAAAGGGCAATGTTATATCACAGGAGCCTAAGGCCGATGAGGTGGTATCAAAGTATTCAAAGGTGAGTGTGGTAATAAGTCTGGGTTCGGACGCATTTGATATATCCAAGTTAAACCTTGTAGGTAAGACAAAGGAGAGTGCGGAAAGTTTGTTAAAGGAAAACGGATTCTCTACAGATACTAAAGAAGAACCTTCAGATACTGTTCCGAAGGGCTCAGTTATATCATATGCACCTACAAAACCTAAGAACGGTGAAAGAGTGACTCTTACCGTAAGCAGTGGCAAGAAGGTGACGAAGGTGGTGGTTCCTAATATCACAGGCATGAGCGAGTCGGAGGCTAAGACTTTGCTTGAGACAAACGGTCTCATACTTGGTAAAAAAGCCGAACAACACAGTGCGACCGTAGCAAAGGGAGTTATAATAGGTCAGTCGACTGCGGCAGGTTCAAGCGTGGACAGCGGAAGCAGCGTAGACTATGCGGTAAGTAACGGTGTTGCACCTGAGACAACTCAGGCAAGCAGTGAACAGCAGTCAAGTCAAAGTACAAATGAACAGCAGCAGACACAGCCTACCAAAGCAACTGTGGCACCTGCAAGTGCAGCGGCAAATTACAGATATGTAGGTTCAATCGATACAAACTATTCGTTGCAGGATGTTATAGGACCAAGCTCGGGACTTACCAGTGTAAAGGTTATGATAAGACTTAAGCAGACTGTAAACGGCAGTGATGTATATTCCACACTTATGGATGCAAGAACCGTAACGGGTGATACTATACTTCCTGTAAGGTTCAGGACTATTGTAGGTGCAAACGGTGTGGACCAGGGACAGGTTGAGATTGTAAATGTGGATAGCGGAGAAGTATTGAAGTCATATACGGTGGAGTTCTTTAGAGTTGAGTAATTTGGATGAAGGCAAAGTTTATTTTGCAAAGATAATAAAGGGCATTGCAGGTTTTTATTACTGTATAATACTTGATGAGTGCGAGAGAAAAGGGCAAATTTTTTCCTGTAAGGCGAAGGGTATTTTCAGAAATATCGGTATGAAGCCGCTTGTCGGAGACAATGTGGATTTTGAGATTACCCATACCAAGGATCTTGAAGGAAATGTTGTAAAGATTCATAAAAGAAAAAATGCCCTGATAAGGCCAGCGGTGGCAAATATTGATAAGGTAGTGCTTGTTTTGGCGGTGGAATCTCCGTCGCCGGCATTCTACTATCTGGACAAGTATTTGATAAATATGTCAAATGCGGGGATAAGAGTGGATATATGTTGGAATAAGAGCGATTTGAATGAAGCTAAAGCTATAGAGTACGCTGAAATTTATGAAAATGCCGGATTTAAAAATATTATGGCATCAACTAAGACTGAAGGCGGACTTGATGAGCTTAGAGAGGCTCTAAAGGGTGAAGTCAGTGTACTTGCGGGAGCGTCGGGAGTCGGTAAGTCGTCTATAACCAATATACTTGCACCTAAGGCAAATATGGACACCAATACCGTCAGCAGGAAGATAGAAAGAGGCAGACATACTACCAGACATTCCGAGCTTTTTATGATTGATGCTAACACATTTGTTTTTGACACGCCGGGATTTACAAGTGTTGAGTCTCCTACCTTTGATAAAGAAGAGCTCAGATTTCATTTCCATGAGTTTGATAAGTATGAGGGAAAGTGCAGGTTTGCAGGCTGTGTACATATCAATGAACCTGAATGTGCGGTTAAAAAAGCTTTAGAAACCGGTAGTATCAGCAAGATAAGATATCAGAGCTATAAGAAGATGTATGAGGAACTGTCTGAAAGGAGAAAATATTGAAAAAGAATATTGCACCTTCACTGCTTGCTGCAAATTTTTTTGATTTGTCGTCACAGCTTGAACTGCTTAAAAAAGGAGATATAGAGGTTTTGCACCTTGATGTAATGGACGGAATGTTTGTGCCGAGTATTTCATTCGGTATGCCTGTTATAAGCTCACTAAGAAAGTCTGTAGACTTTTTATTTGATGTGCATATGATGGTGGAAAATCCTGAAAGGTATATAGAGGATTTTTATAAGAGCGGTGCAAACGGCATTACAATACACTTCGAGGCTTGTAAGCATATAGACAGATGTATCGCACAGATAAAGTCCTTCGGACTTAGAAGCGGTATTGCCATAAATCCGGCAACACCGGTTTCATTTTTACAAAATATCATCAGTGAAGTAGATATGGTGCTTATAATGAGTGTGAATCCGGGGTTTGGAGGACAGAAGTTTATTCCTTACAGCCTTGAGAAGGTAAGAGAGTTGTCAAAACTTAGGGATGAAAAAAATAAGAATCTTATAATACAGGTGGACGGCGGTGTCGGCGTTGACAATATAAAGGAACTTTCATACGCCGGTGTGGATGAGTTTGTTGCAGGTTCTTCCGTATTTAAAGGAGATATTTTGAAGAATATCCTTGATTTGAGAAATGCAATGGAAAGGCATAAAGTTTAATGAACGCAATAATTGTTACAGGCGGTGATATTGATTTATCACTGCTTGAGTCATATATAAGTAAAAATAAATATACGACTGTTATAAGTGTTGATGCGGCTGTTAAAAAGCTTGAAGAGATAGGTAAGTTGCCAAATGTAATGGTCGGAGATTTTGATACATTGGCGGATGAAAAGAGACTTGAGTACTATGCCGGTTCGGGCATTGAAATAGTAAGACATAATCCGGTTAAAGATTTCTCCGATACTGAGCTTGCAATAGACTGGGCATACAAAAGAAATATAACTGAAATAGTAATTTTCGGAGCACTTGGCAGAAGATTTGACCACACATTTGCAAATATTTTACTGCTCAGAAAGTACAAAAAACTGGGAGTGGATATAACGGTCGTTGACAGATGCAACAGGATATATGTAAAGTCAAATCCTTTTATTTTGGAGAAGCGCTCGGTGTGGGGCAAGTATATAAGCTTTTTTGCCGTGAAAGAAAAGGTATTTATAGAATCTCTTACCGGAGTTGCATATCCTGTAGAAAACAAATATCTTGACAATATAGAAAATCCAAGCCTGTTTATCAGCAATGAGATAGTGGATGACTATATGAGTGCTATATTTAACGGTGAGATACTGGTGGTGGAGAGCAGAGATTAAATATAAAATTTATTGTTTTTCAGATTAAAATTTCCTGTAACATCGGAGATGAAACTTAGATTTAACAGAAAAACGAAGGGAGAAAAGATGACAGAGGCATTAAGAGGAGTATATGAAGCGCTGCGAGAAGAAGTTGACAGAGAGTCTATGAAAGCGGCCATGAGAGAAGGAATGGAAAAGAGTATAGAAGAAGGAAGAGCGGAAGGTGTGTTAAGCAGTCTGGTTTCATTACTTAAAGACGGCTTAATAAGTGTTAGTGAAGCGGCAAAAAGAGCCGATATGAGTGAGGAAGGCTTCAAAAAATATTTGGACTGATATTGTATTGGGGAGACGGTAGTTTTATGTTTGATTCGGTGAATTTAAAAAGTGTAAATAAGAGTTACGGTGCAAAACAGGCACTCAAAAATATCAATCTTAACATAGAGAGCGGAAAGATAGTGGGCTTGCTTGGTCCGAACGGAAGCGGAAAGACCACTATGATAAAGCTTATGGTAGGACTTACAAAGCCAAGCAGCGGAATAGTAACAATATGCGGACATGAACCCGGTAAGGTAACCAAGTCATATGTATCATATCTGCCGGATAAAGACTTTTTGGATATAAATATGAGTATTGAAGATACTATGAGGATGTTTGCCGGTTTTTATTCTGATTTTGATATAGGCATAGCATATAAATTGCTTGAAGATTTGCAGGTACCTTATAAATTTAAGATAAAGGCATTGTCAAAGGGAAACAGAGAAAAACTTATGCTTATACTTGTGATGAGCAGAAGAGCCAAGTTGTATGTACTTGATGAGCCGATAGCGGGAGTTGACCCTGTGGCCAGAGACTACATATTAAATACAATTGTGGGAAATTACAACAAAACAGCTACGGTAATTATATCAACACATCTTATTGCAGATGTTGAAAAGATACTTGATGATGTAATCTTTATAAAAGATGGAGAAATAATACTGCATGAGACATCGGCTGCCATGAGAAATGAAAAGGGATGTTCCGTAGATGAGTACTTTAGGGAGGTGTATGATGACGGTCAAAATGATAAAGTACGAATTTAAGCAAATGAGTCCGGTTTTACTTGTCGCTTTTATAGCATTATTTTTTGTTACTCTTATAGGATTTTTGATTGGCGTAATGCCTATTTTGATTTTCGGCGGTAAAGATTTGGGAACAGGCATATGGTCTATATTTATGGTAAGCATTTCATTTTTGGCTTACGCCTTTATACTGATGGTTATAGCAATAGGAATGAACATATTTATAGGCTACAGATTCTATAAAAGTATGTATTCGTCTACAGGATATTTTACACATACATTGCCTTTAAGTATAAATGAGCTTATTTTAGGCAAGACAATACCTGCCATAGCGGTACAGATATTGATTGATTTAATGATCATAATATCGGGAGTGATCATATTTTTAGGATATTATGTGGCAAAAGACGGATTTGAAAATGCGATGTACAATATTTCAAGTCTGTTACAAATATTTGAGGGCAGATACTTTTATACAGGTTTCGGAATTGTGTTGGCGGTAACTATGTTCGGAATATCTGCAGTGATACAAACAGTATCCGGAACATTTGTACTGCTTTTATCCGCATCAATAGGTCAGCTGTTTAATTCACACAGAATACTTATGGGAGTGGTATCATTTATAGTTATAAACAGAATAATTGCGGCTTTTGAATGGATTCTAAATCTGATAGTTACCGAAGTTGCTAAAGCGGACTACTACAGTACAGAAACAGGTACAATAATCAGTCTGATTCTTATTGCAATTATAAATATAGCAGTGCTCATTATATCATATGTGCTTAATTACTACATTATAAGCAATAAATTGAATCCGGAATAATAAATAAAATTTTATTGATTTCAGGGAAAATATATTTAAAACTTATAAGTGGTATGATTGAAATTATCAAGATTGGATGTTTTAATCATACCACTATTTTTATATAATAATGACAGTTTAAGACATGGAGGAAAGAGTCATGGAGAGAATGAAAGACAGTACGGTATTTAAACTTGTGGTAACGGCACTTATGGCGGCATTATGTTATGTCAGCTTTACATATTTGAAGATTCCGATTCCTACAATATCAGGTGATATGACGGCGCTGCATATAGGCAACGCATTCTGTGTTATAGCGGCAATATTGCTTGGCGGTGTATATGGCGGAGTGGCCGGAAGCCTCGGAATGACAATAGCGGATGTTTTGGATCCTGTATACATTACATCGGCACCGAAGACATTTATATTGAAGCTTTGTATAGGACTTATATCAGGTTTTGTTGCACATAAGATTGCTCATATCACAGAGAGTCATGATACAAAGTATATTATAAAGTGGACTGCAATATCTTCAATATGCGGACTCGGATTTAATGTTATCTTTGATCCGATAGTAGGATATCTGTATAAGACATATATATTGGGAGTTCAGGCCGATGCAGCCAAAATAATGGCTACATGGGCGGCAGGAACCACTCTTATAAATGCAATTGTCAGTACAGTACTTATAGTAATACTGTACACAGCACTAAGGCCCGTACTTATCAAATCAGGATTATTCCTGAAGATAAAATAGCATACTTCATTTTAAAGATATTTCCGTTTGCCATACGGTAAGTGGAAATATCTTTTTTAATGTGTGAATATATGAACGGAATGTAAGTATTTTCCCTAATATATTGCCACATTCAATAGAGTAGTATATAATACAGTCGTGGTGTTTGCCCGCTTTATGTGACAGCGGACAGAGAAATGTTGCATTTTGAAAGCAAATGGAGGTATACAATGGAAAAGTTGGAGCAGTTATATGAAGGAAAAGCAAAAAAGGTGTTCAAAACTGCCGACCCGGATGTGCTGATAGTTTCTTATAAGGATGATGCCACGGCATTTAACGGTGAGAAAAAAGGAACTATAGTCGGTAAAGGTGCGATTAACAATCGTATGACAAATCATTTGTTTAAGATTTTGGAAAAGAAAGGGGTTCCTACTCACTATATAAAAGAGCTGAATGACAGAGAGACCGCTGTAAAAGCCGTAAAGATAGTTCCGCTTGAGGTCATAGTAAGAAACTATTCTGCAGGAAGCTTTGCAAAGAAGCTCGGAATGGAAGAGGGAATTAAGTTAAAGACACCTACTCTTGAGTTTTCATATAAGGATGATGCACTTGGAGATCCTTTCATCAACGGATATTACGCACTTGCACTTGATCTTGCCACACAGGAAGAGATAGATAAGATTGCTTCATATGCTTTCAAGGTAAATGAGACATTGATAAATTACTTTGACAATTTAGGTATAGACCTGATAGATTTTAAAATTGAATTCGGAAGATATAAAGGAGATATAATTCTTGCTGATGAGATTTCTCCTGATACCTGCAGGCTTTGGGACAAGCAGACACATGAAAAGCTTGATAAGGACAGATTCAGAAGAGACCTTGGCGGAGTGGAAGACGCATATGCCGAAGTATTCAGAAGACTTGGAATAAATTAGGAGGCAGGTTTGAGAGACAGATATATAAGCCCGCTTTGTGAAAGATATGCAAGTGCAAAGATGCAGTATATTTTTTCACAGGATAAGAAGTTTAAAACCTGGAGAAGGCTGTGGATTGCGCTGGCGGAGACCGAAAAAGAACTCGGTCTTAATATAACCGACGAACAGATAGAAGAGCTGAAAAAATTCAAAGATGATATAAACTTTGATGTGGCAATTGAGAGAGAAAAGCAAGTAAGACATGATGTAATGAGTCATGTATATGCTTACGGAGTACAATGTCCGAAGGCAAAGGGAATAATACATCTCGGAGCTACAAGCTGCTACGTAGGTGATAATACCGACATTATAATTATGAAAGAGGCTTTGGAGCTTGTAAGGGAGAAACTTGTCAATGTAATAAACGAGCTTTCAAAGTTTGCCCTAAAGTATAAAGACCTTCCTACTTTGGCGTTCACTCATTTTCAGCCTGCACAGCCGACTACAGTCGGAAAGAGAGCCACGCTTTGGATAAATGAGCTTTTGCTTGACTATGAGGATATAAACTACACCATTGATAATCTGAAGCTTTTGGGATGCAAGGGTACTACAGGTACTCAAGCCTCTTTTGTGGAGCTTTTTGACGGAGATAATGAAAAGATAGATAAAATAGATCCTATGATTGCAAATAAGATGGGATTTAAAGAATGCTATCCTGTTTCAGGACAGACTTATTCCAGAAAAGTGGACATAAAGGTGTTGAATGTCCTTGCGGGAATTGCGGCTTCCGCACATAAGTTTTCAAATGACATCAGACTTTTACAACACCTTAAAGAAATCGAAGAGCCTTTTGAAAAATCACAGATAGGTTCATCGGCAATGGCATATAAGAGAAATCCTATGAGAAGCGAAAGAATTGCATCACTCTCAAACTATGTTATGAGCGATGTTATGAATCCGATGATGGTGGCTTCCACACAGTGGTTTGAGAGGACATTGGACGATTCCGCAAACAAGAGACTGTCCGTACCTGAGGGATTTTTATGCATAGACGGTATACTTGACTTATATTTGAATGTTGTGGACGGACTGGTGGTATATCCTAAAGTTATAGAAAAACATTTGATGGCTGAATTGCCTTTTATGGCTACAGAGAATATAATGATGGATGCCGTGAAAGCGGGCGGCGACAGACAGGAGCTGCATGAAAGAATAAGAGAACTTTCAATGATCGCCGGAAAAAATGTAAAAGAACTTGGAGAAGACAACAATCTGCTTGATTTGATTGCAAACGATCCTATGTTCAATCTTTCAAAGGAAGAGTTGGAAGAATCTATGAAGCCTGAAAAATACATCGGAAGAAGCAGTGTTCAGGTGGAAGATTTTATAAAAAGAAATATCAAGCCTATCTTAGATGAATACAAGGATATTCTGGGATTAAAGGCTGATATAAATGTGTAAGGAGAATTGAATTAAATGGTAAGAGCTATAGTAGGTGCTAACTGGGGAGACGAGGGTAAAGGTAAAATTACAGATATGCTGGCTGCAAAGGCAGATATTATTATCCGTTTCCAAGGCGGAAGCAACGCAGGCCATACAATCATAAACAATTATGGTAAGTTTGCATTGCATTTATTGCCTTCAGGAGTATTCTATGATCATACAACAAGCGTTATAGGCAATGGAGTTGCACTTAATATTCCATATTTGATTAAGGAAATAAATGAAATAGTAGAAAAAGGTGTTCCGAGGCCTAGGATTTTGGTATCCGACAGAGCACAGCTTTTGATGCCGTATCATATTTTGCAAGATACCTATGAGGAAGCAAGGCTTGCCGGAAAGGCATATGGCTCTACCAAGTCGGGAATAGCTCCTTTTTATTCAGATAAGTTTGCAAAAATCGGTATTCAGGTAAGCGAGCTGTTTGACGATGAGATACTTGAAGAAAAAGTTGAAAAAATCTGCACACTTAAGAATGTAATGTTTAAGCATCTGTATCATATGCCTGAGCTTGATAAAACCGAACTTATGAATACACTTCACGAGTACAGAGATATGATAGAGCCTTTTGTATGTGATGTAAGTGCATATTTATATAAGGCAATAAAAGAGGGTAAGAGTATTCTTTTAGAGGGACAGCTGGGTTCACTTAAAGACCCTGACCACGGAATCTACCCTATGGTTACATCATCATCCACATTGGCGGCATACGGTGCAATCGGTGCAGGTATAGCGCCATATGAAATAAGTGATATCACAACAGTGGTTAAAGCATACTCATCTGCAGTAGGAGCGGGAGAGTTTGTAAGTGAAATTTTGGATGAAGCTGTAGCCGACGAGCTTAGAAGAAGAGGCGGCGACGGCGGTGAGTTCGGTGCAACCACAGGAAGACCGAGAAGAATGGGATGGTTTGATGCTGTTGCTTCAAGATACGGTGTAAGAATACAGGGTACTACAGAGGTTGCTCTTACAGTACTTGATGTACTCGGATATCTTGATGAGATTCCGGTATGTGTAGGCTATGATATAAACGGTGAGATTACAAGGGATTTCCCTACGACAAACAACTTAAAGCTTGCAAAGCCTGTATATGAATATCTTCCGGGATGGAAATGTGATATCAGAGGCATAAAGGAATATGATAAGTTGCCTGAGAATTGTAGGAAATATATCGAGTTTATAGAAAAAGAACTTGAAGTGCCTGTAAAATTGGTAAGCAACGGCCCGGGCAGAGATGATATTATCTATAGATAAGCCCAAATAGTGATTTGCCCCATATCAGCATAAACTGATATGGGGCTTGACTATGCATTAAGTAAGGAGAAATAATGATAGACATAATAGAGAAGCTTCAAAAGGAAGCTTTAGAGAAGATAAACAGTGCAGAGAATAAAGAAAGATTAAACGAGCTGAAAGTAGCATATCTCGGTAAAAAAGGAGAGCTTACCGCACTTCTTAAAAATATGAAGAATATAGCTCCTGAGGACAGAGCGGAGTTCGGTAAAGTAGTGAATGAAGCAAGAGAGGCTATAGAAAATACACTTGAAAATGTAGGAAACGAGCTTTCAAAACTTGCACTTAAGGCAAGACTGCAGGCTGAGACCATAGATGTTACACTACCTGCCAACAAAAGAGAGTTCGGACACAGCCATCCGAATGTAATTGCATTACATGAAGTTGAAAAAATATTTACAAATATGGGCTATGAAGTGGTCGAAGGACCTGAGATAGAGTTTGACGAGTACAACTTTACAAAGCTTAATATACCTGCAAATCACCCTGCAAAGGATGAACAGGATACCTTCTATATATCAAAGGATATAGTACTTCGTACACAGACATCACCTGTACAGGCAAGAATTATGGAGACGGGTAAGCTTCCTATAAAGATGATAAGCCCGGGAAGAGTATACCGTTCAGACGAGGTGGATGCTACACATTCACCTACATTTAACCAGATAGAGGGACTTATTGTAGATAAGGACATTACATTTGCAGACCTTAAGGGAACACTTGAAGTCTTTGCAAAGAAACTTTTTGGAGAAGAAACAAAGGTTAAGTTCAGACCTCACCATTTCCCTTTCACAGAGCCGAGTGCGGAGATGGATGTGACCTGTTTTAAATGTCACGGAAGCGGATGCAGATTTTGTAAGGGCAGTGGCTGGATAGAGATACTTGGCTGTGGAATGGTACATCCTCATGTATTTGATATGTGTGGAGTTGATAAGAATGAGTATAACGGCTTTGCATTCGGTATCGGACTTGAGAGAATTGCACTCTTAAAGTATGAGATAGACGATATGAGACTCTTATACGAGAACGATATCAGATTTTTAAAGCAGTTTTAGTCAACAAAATATACATAGAGCAGAGGTAAAGAATGGATACAGCATTATCATGGGTAAAGGCATATGTGCCTGACTTGGATGTGACACCAAGTGAATATACAGATGCAATGACTCTAACCGGAACCAAGGTAGAGGGTTATAAGAATTTAGATAAAAATCTTGAAAAGATAGTTGTAGGTGAGATACTTTCGATAGAAAAACATCCCGATGCAAATAAACTTATTATTTGTCAGGTGGATGTAGGCAATGAGAAAATACAGATAGTTACAGGAGCGCCTAATGTTTCAGTAGGAGATAAAGTTCCTGTAGTACTTGACGGAGGAAAGGTGGCAGGCGGACATGACGGCGGCCCTCTACCTGAGAACGGAATAAAGATAAAAAAGGGTAAGCTTCGCGGAGTGGAGTCACTTGGAATGATGTGCTCTATTGACGAGCTCGGACAGGACAAAAACTACTTCCCTGACGCACCTGAGAGCGGAATCTATATTCTGCCAAAGGATGCAAAGGTAGGAGGCGACGCTATAGAGCTTTTAGGACTCAGAGATACCGTATTTGAGTATGAAATAACATCAAACAGAGTGGATTGCTACGGTGTAATAGGAATTGCAAGAGAGGCCGCAGCTACATTTAAGAAAAAGTTTGTATTACCGAAGGTAAATGAAACCGGAAACAGTAAGAATGTAGCCGAATATCTGAGCGTTGAAGTAAAAGATAATGAGCTTTGTAAGAGATATGTTGCAAGAGTTGTAAAAAATATCAAGCTTGCACCTTCACCTGCCTGGATGCAGGAGAGACTTCGTGCCGTAGGTATAAGGCCTATAAACAATATAGTTGATATTACAAACTATGTAATGGAAGAGTACGGACAACCTATGCACGCCTTTGACTATGACTTACTTGAAGGACATAAGATAGTAGTTGACAGAGCAAAAGACGGGGAAGAGTTTGAGACACTTGACGGAGTTGTAAGAAAGCTTGACAAAGACATTCTTATGATAAATGATGCAAAAAAGGCTGTGGCAATTGCAGGTATCATGGGCGGTGAAAACTCAAAGATTACAGATGATGTATCTACAATGGTATTTGAGTGTGCTACATTTGACGGTACAAATATCAGACTTTCATCAAAGAGACTCGGACTTCGTACAGACTCGTCAGGTAAGTTTGAAAAAGGACTTGACCCGAACAATGCATATGATGCTATGATGAGAGCTTGTTCTTTGGTGGAAGAGCTCGGTGCAGGTGAAGTTGTAGGAGGATGTGTTGATGTATATCCTGTAAAGGTTGTGGAATCAAGGGTAAAATTTGAGCCTGACAGGATTAACAAGTTACTGGGAACAAATATATCAAAAGAAGAGATGCTTGAAATCTTTGACAGAATTGAGTTAAAATATGATAAAGAGACTGATGAGATAGTGGCTCCGACCTTCAGACAGGATATTCACTTTATGGCAGACCTTGCAGAGGAAGTTGCAAGATTCTTCGGATACGACAAGATACCTACCACATTGCCGAAATCAAGTGCAACTATAGGCGGAATCAATTTAAAGCTTGAGATAGAAGAGATTGCAAGAGAAGTTGCAAAATTCTTGGGATTTTCTGAAGCGATGAACTATTCATTTGAAAGTGCCAAGGTATTTGATAAGCTGAACCTTTCAAAGGACAGTCACTACAGAAAAGCTATTGAGATTTCAAATCCTCTCGGTGAGGACTTCAGGATGATGAGAACTCAGGCTGTAAACGGCATTTTGAATTCTTTATCAACCAACTACAACAGAAGAAATAAGGATGTTCATCTTTTCGAACTTGCAAACATCTATATTCCTAAGGAACTTCCGCTAAAGGAATTACCTGACGAGAGAATGCAGTTCGTTCTCGGATTCTACGGAAAAGAAGATTTCTTTGATATGAAGGGAGTTGTGGAGGAATTCCTTACAACTATAGGAATTGATGCAAAACTTAACTATGACCCAAGCTGTAAGGAAGAGTTTCTACATCCGGGAAGAAAGGCCGATATAATACTTGACGGTGTACGCATCGGATACTTGGGCGAGGTACATCCGAGTGTTTGTGAGAATTATAAGCTCGGTGAGAGAACATATATTGCAGTGCTTGATTTGCCGAATATTATTCCTTTTGTAAACTTTGATATAAAGTATACGGGAATAGCAAAATACCCTGCAACATCAAGAGATATTTCACTTGTAGTGCCGAAAAATATCTTAGTCGGCGAGATAGAGGATGTTATCGAGCAAAACGGAGGAAACAACCTTGAGTCATTCAAATTATTCGATATATACGAGGGTGACCAGATAGAAGCGGGATTTAAGTCTGTGGCTTATTCACTGACATTCAGAAATAAGGAGAGAACTCTTCTGGATACCGAGGTGAACGAGGTTATGGATAAGATTTTAAATAAGCTTGAGGCTAAGAATATAAAAATCAGATCTTAAGTCTTTTACATGAGTCTTTAGCGGTATTGTTTTTTGAAAAGTGAGAAAAAATGGGTAGAAGTAGGAGAAGGAAAAAAAAGAGTAAAGCTTTTATCAGGTATTTTTGCCTTTTTGTATGTGCTGTTATCTTACTTACTTCTTTACTGATTGGAGATGATGCCGGGGCTTATGGAGAAGGAAGAAGTGCTATATTTAAAAATCCTGTCAATCCGGATTATGAGAGCAATGATAACGGCGTAAAGACATCGTTCAGATTGAGAGCACTCAACAATCTGAGCGGAGAGGTAGAGTACGGATCCAATGCAATGTCACTTATATCGGTAAGTGATGAGGACAATAAAAAAAGTACAATAAAGAACTTTGCGGATATCTTGGATATGGATATATACAGCAACCTCTGTTTTTGTGCAAATATAGAAAACGGTTCAAATGTGGACAGAGATATAAGTGTGGACATAGTAATGCCGTCAGGTACTGACGGCAGTGTGTCCACAATCAGGCTTATCAACTCGGATCTTGATATCTTTAAGGGAGATTTGACAGGTGTGGATATCAAGTATGAGACAGGTAGCGGCAATATTACAGAGGCACAAAGAAAATCCGGAAATGAACTTGACTTTAATAAGGTAAAGACAATCAAGATAGACGGTAAAATATCTGCCGGGCAAAAATTTGAAGGTATTTTACCGATGGAAATCATTGAAAATAAATCATTACCTGAGAAAAAAGATGAGTTTGTAGATGATTTAAAAACTATTGATGAGATAAATACCGACAATAATTTTGATTTTAAGATAAACTACAGATACCCTATCAAAAAGAACCTTGACTTAAGCATTGCTACCTGCCACGGAAGTGAGAAAACGGAAGATTTTGCAAACGGTAAAATAGTAGGTATAGCAAAAAGAGACGAGGAAAGCTATGATATATTACCAAGTGATATAATAGATAAATTCGGCGATGCAAATACGGCTTCCTTTTCAATGTTCAGCTTAGATGAAAGCAAAGATGCATTTGTAAATGACTATACCTTTGTAAGTGTGGATACAAAGGGGTTACAGGATTTGGTAAAGGACAGAGGATATTCATTACTTATAAAAGATTTTACATTGGAGAATAAATATGATTTTATAGTGGGCGAAAAAAAGCATATTTATGAAGACGGACTTGAACTGAACCTTGGAAAAAAGGATAAATACGGGCATATCCTTTCAAAGGTATATGTGGAATTTCAAAAAGTGCTGGATTGCAATGACAGCGAGGTGGCGCTTGGTAAAGAGTGGAATGAATTTGACAATTTGATATCGGCAAAACTTCAAAACGGAAGTGAAATTACCGATATAGACAGAGGTAAGATAAAGGTCGAAAGCAATGTAGATACAAAGAAAAAGGGCGAATACACTGTAAAATATTCCTATGAGATATTGCCGAATACTTGGATAAGTAACAGTGCAAATGTAAAAGTTGTGGACGGTAACGAGTCTTTACAGACAGATGTTAAGAGTAAAACCGGAAGCAGTGTGAAGATAGAGTAATCTTTGCTTGCAATAGTTATGGTTTAGTGATATTATAAAAACAGTTTTGTATAAAATGGAGTGTAGATATGTTAAATAAGTTGATTTCAATAATATTTATTTTAGTGTGTGTTTTCCTGACTGCAGTGGTACTGTTTCAGGAGGGTAACGAGCAGGGACTTGGCTCAATAGGCGGTATCGCAGATACATATTGGGGTAAGAACAGAGGACGTTCAGTAGAAGGTTTGCTTGAGAAGCTTACCAAGGTGGCTGCGGCACTGTTTTTGATTTTATCATTAGTATTAAATATTGTTAAATAATAAAAAGCACTCACACGAGTGCTTTTTATTATAAGTTTTATAAGGGTAGACATGTATAACATTATAGAGAACAGAAAAAAAGTAATTATGGACTTTGTAGAAAGTCCGATGTATGTACCTATGAAGGCAAAGGAGCTGGCGACCTTCTTCGGTATTGAAAAAGCAAAAAGATATGAGCTAAACGAGGTCTTACAGGAGCTTTTGCTTGAAGGAAAGCTTGAAATAACCAAAAGAGGTAAGTACAGAAAGCCCGAGCATAATTTTTTGATCGGTGAATTTATGGCAAACCAAAGAGGTTTCGGCTTCGTAAGAGTGGAAGGAAGAGAATCGGATATATTTATACCTACAGAGTATGTAAATAACGCTATGAACGGTGACACGGTAAAAGTGGTTATAGACGTGGAAAACGGTGAAAAAAGAGCTGAAGGACATATTATAGGTATAGAAAAACATGCCAATGTTCAGGTTGTCGGTTACTATCAAAAGAACAACAGATTCGGTTTTGTACTGCCTGATAACACCAAGCTTTTTAAGGATATATATATCCCTGAGACAAGGGGTAAGGGAGCCAAAACAGGCGACAAGGTAGTGGTTGAAATCACGGACTTCGGTGGAGATAAGAGAAAGCCTGAAGGCAAGGTGGTTGAAATCCTCGGAAAGAATACGGATGCGGGAGTAGACATACTTTCTATAGCAAAGTCATTCGGACTGCCTGAAAAGTTTAATGAAGAGGTGGAAAATGAGCTTAATAGTATCCCGACCAAGGTGTTAAAAAAGGATATAAGAGGAAGAGCGGACTTTAGAGATAAAGTAACTGTGACCATAGACGGAGAGGATGCAAAAGATCTTGATGACGCAATTACACTTGAAAGAAACGGCAATATATGGCACTTGGGAGTACATATAGCGGATGTTACTCACTATGTAAAAGAAAATACCGCTTTGGATAAGGAGGCGCTTCACAGGGCTACAAGTGTGTATCTGGTAGACAGAGTAATACCAATGCTTCCAAGAAAGCTAAGTAACGGCATATGTTCACTCAATCAGGGCGAGGACAGACTTGCACTCTCATGTATTATGGAGATAGATAAAAAGGGCAATATAATAGGCCACAATATCTGTGAGAGCGTTATTAATGTAAATGAAAGGATGACATATACGGCGGTCAATGAAGTCATCACAGACAGCAATGAAGAGACTAAAAAAAGATATGCCGATTATGTAGACTTGTTTCATGATTTTAAGAAAGTTTCAGATTTGCTTAGAGGAGCCAGGACAAAGAGAGGCTCTATAGACTTTGATCTGCCTGAGAGCAAGGTGATACTTGATAAAAACGGCAAGGCTGTAGATATAAAGCCTTATGACAGGAATGCGGCGACAAAGCTTATAGAAGATTTTATGTTGGCTGCAAATGAGACTGTAGCTGAGGATTTTTTCTGGCAGGATATACCTTTCCTTTACAGAGTACATGAAAATCCGGATCCTGAGAAGATGAAGAGTCTTGCAATATTTATCAACAATTTCGGATTTACACTGAGAAGAAAAAATGATGAGGTGTCACCTAAGGAACTTCAAAAGTTGCTTGCAAATATAGAAGGAAGTGATGCCGAGCCTATAATATCAAGAATTGCACTAAGAAGTATGAAGCAGGCAAGATATGATACGGTTTGTGTAGGGCATTTCGGTTTGGCTGCAAAATATTACACACATTTTACTTCACCTATAAGAAGATATCCGGATCTTCAGATACACAGGATAATCAAAGAGAATATAAAAAAAGGACTCTCAGGCAGGCGTATAGAACACTATAGGTCCATATTGGACAGCGTGGCCTTGCAGTCGTCTCAGATGGAGAGAAGGGCTGAAGAGGCGGAAAGAGAGACTGTAAAGTATAAAAAATGTGAATATATGTTAAATCACATCGGCGAAGAGTTTGACGGAATAATAAGCGGAGTAACAGGCTTCGGAATATTTGTGGAGCTTGAAAATACGGTGGAAGGCTTTATAAAAATGGCTGATTTGGAAGGTGATTACTTTGTATACAATGAGGCCGGATATGAGCTGGTAGGAGAATTTACAAAAAAGAAATTTGTTTTGGGTCAAAAAGTCAGAGTTAAGGTATACGATATTGACAGGCTTGCAAAAAGAATTGACTTCAAACTTGTAAAGGAGAAAAATGGCAGAGGGGATTAAGGTTATTGCAAATAACAAAAAGGCGTATTTTGACTATTTTATCTTGGAAAACTATGAAACAGGTATTGAGCTTTTCGGAACGGAAGTAAAATCTGTGAGAATGGGTCATGTTTCTATAAAAGAGTCATGGATAAGGATTGAAAAAGGAGAACTTTTCATAATGGGTATGCATATCAACCCGTATGAGAAGGGAAATATATTCAATAAAGATCCGCTCAGAGTAAGGAAGCTTTTGATGCACAAAAAAGAGATATTAAAGCTTGATGCAAAGCTTAATGAAAAGGGACTTACCATAGTACCTCTTAAAGTGTATCTTAAGGGAAGCCTTGTAAAAGTGGAAATAGGTCTTGCAAAGGGTAAGAAAAACTATGATAAGAGAGAGACACTTGCAAAGAAGACACAGCAAAGAGAAATAGAAAAAGCAATGAAGAGAAGCGTGAGATAAACATTTGTTCGATTTTATTCTTGACAAACATATGTTCTTATTGTAATATTATGACATAGAACAAATGTTTGGAGGGAATATGAGAAAATTATTTTTAGCTTTTATTTTTACATTGTTTTTAGTCAGTTTTTTACTGGGCAGAGCCAATACCACAAGAGCTGATATGGATAGAGAGAATATAAGATATACCACAGTGAAAGTCGAGTATGGCGACAGCCTTGACAGTATATCAAGAAAATATAACAACACAGGCGTATCACATGCGGAGTACGTTAAAGATGTACTTAGGATGAACAAAATGGAATCCGAGAAAGTACATCCGGGTTGCTTTATAGTGGTAAGCTATAAAGAAGAATAAGCAAAGGGAGATCAACTCTCCCTAAGCTTTACGGCATTCCTTGCGCTTCTTCGTCTGTCATCCTCTATAGCTGCGTAGTGCTTTTTGGTGGTGTTTACATCACTGTGTCCAAGCACATCCGCTACCAGATATATATCTCCGGTTTCCTTATAAAGATTGGTGCCGTAGGTGGAGCGCAGCTTATGAGGTGTAATCTTTTTTAGCGGACTTATTATTCTCGCATATTTTTTAACCAGATTTTCTACACTGCGTACAGACATCCTTTTATTCTGCATGGATAGAAAGAAGGCACCTTCATGTCCGCTTTCTTCAAGGATAAGTACTCTTTCATCACAGTAGTTTTGAAGAGCTTCTTTTACTTCATCCGAGAAATATATAGTGACTTCCTTGCCGCCTTTTCTGTGTATCAGTATTCCGTTATTTTTAAAGTCAACATCTGAAATATTAAGTCCCACACATTCGGAGACTCTGATACCGGTGCCGAGCAGCAGTGAGAGCAGGGCTACATCTCTTACCTTGGTCTTTTCATGGTAAGCCTTTTGCCTGTCGCTCAGTCCTTCACCCTTTTCGGCTTCATCAATCATCATAGCGACTTCTTCTATATCAAGTCTTATTATTTCCTTAGTATGAAGCTTAGGCAGCTGTACCTTTTCCATAATATTTTCACTGATTTTTTCAACACGATAAAAGTATTTAAAGACGCTTTTTAGAGTGGATATCTTTCTTTTTACTGCATTTTCCTTGTTGGAGATTTTCCTGCCTTCACTGTCACGATACTTAAGATACTCCATAAATTCCTCTATATCTGTGACCGACAAATTCTCAAGTACCGATAGCGGAATGTCGGATATTTTGGAGTATGTACTTTTGATATTCGGATTTTCATTCAGTAAGAATTCCAAAAAGACTTTTATATCATAGGCGTAGGCTATTCTGGTTCTTGAAAGGGTTCTGGGTTCGATACCTCTAAAGAAATCTTTGAAGAATGCAGGCAGCTCGGAAAGCATCTTTCTAAGCTTTTGGATATTCTCTATATCAACTTGTTCACTGTATTTGAAATCTGACATAAACACTCCTAAATGAATACTGTAACCGTTATTTTCACATTATAACAAAAAACTATAAAATTATATAGAGTTATGTTCTGATTTGTGTTATTATACTATCGTCGCAGACAGTTAATTTCATATAGATAAGCGATATATGAGACCAAAAGGAGGTTTTACCAATGAACTATTTAGAAATTGAGAAGGTAATCGGAAGAGAAATACTTGACTCCAGAGGAAACCCTACAGTAGAGGCAGAGGTTTATCTGGTAGACGGAACAGTTGGAAGAGGAACAGCTCCGTCAGGTGCATCTACAGGTGAGTTTGAGGCACTTGAGCTTAGAGACGGTGACAAGTCACGCTACCTTGGAAAGGGTGTTTCAAAGGCGGTTGAGAATATAAATACAGTTATCAATGATGTACTTGAGGGTATGGATGCATCAGACACATATGCGGTTGATAAGGCTATGATCGAGGCTGACGGTACAAAGGATAAGTCAAAGCTCGGTGCAAATGCAATCCTTGCAGTATCTATAGCTTGTGCAAGAGCTGCAGCTATCTCACTTGACATCCCGCTATACAGATTCCTTGGCGGTGTTAACGCAAACAGACTTCCTGTTCCTATGATGAACATCTTAAACGGTGGTGCTCATGCATCAAACAACGTAGATGTACAGGAGTTCATGATAATGCCTGTTGGAGCTCCAAGCTTTAAAGAAGCTCTCAGATGGTGTGCTGAAGTATTCCACAACTTGGCAGCACTTTTAAAGGCGGAAGGTCTTGCTACAAGCGTAGGTGATGAGGGCGGTTTTGCTCCTAACCTTACAGGCGGTGACGAGGAAGCTATCGAGTTCATCCTTAAGGCAATTGAGAAGGCAGGTTACAAGCCGGGTGTTGACTTCATGATCGCTATGGATGCAGCTTCAAGTGAGTGGAAGACAGGTACTGTAGGAAAGTACAAACTTCCAAAGGCAGGTACGGAGTTTACATCGGCAGAGCTTGTTGAGCATTGGAAGAAGCTTATCGACAAGTATCCTATCATCTCTCTTGAGGACGGTCTTGATGAGGAAGACTGGGAAGGATGGAAGATCTTTACAAAGGAACTTGGCGGAAGAGTACAGCTTGTAGGTGATGACTTATTCGTTACAAATACAGAGAGATTGGAGAAGGGTATTGATAACGGATGTGCAAACTCAATCCTTATCAAGCTTAACCAGATCGGTTCAGTTTCAGAGACTCTTGAGGCTATCAAGATGGCTCATAAGGCAGGTTACACTGCAATATCTTCACACAGATCAGGTGAGACAGAGGATACAACTATAGCTGACCTTGCTGTAGCTCTTAACACATGTCAGATTAAGACAGGTGCACCTTCAAGATCTGAGAGAGTTGCTAAGTACAATCAGTTGCTTAGAATCGAAGAAGAACTTGGTGAGAGCGCAGTATATCCTGGTATCAAGGCATTCAATGTAAAGAGATAATCTTATTTTAAAAATTACGAGGCTTCGGGTTTTGTCCCGAGGCCTTTTTTAAATTAAAAAAGCCGCCGTAAGGCGGCTTAATTAATTATTTTGTACCGAATATTCTGTCACCGGCATCTCCAAGTCCAGGACAGATATAAGCATCTTTATTCAGCTCTCTGTCAAGATGTCCGACATAAATCTGTATATCAGGATGAGCTTCTTCTAAAGCCTTAAGTCCCTCAGGAGCGGCGATTATACACATAAACTTTATTTTCTTTCCGCCATGCTTTTTGATCTGTGTGATGGCATCTATAGCGGAACCGCCGGTTGCAAGCATAGGATCTGTAACAACGATTATTCTCTCTTCAATAGGCTTAGGCAATTTGCAGTAGTATTCTACAGGTGTATGGGTTTCCTCGTCTCTGTAAAGTCCTATATGTCCTACCTTTGAAGCCGGAACAAGATTTAGAATACCGTCTACCATACCTAGACCTGCTCTGAGTATAGGAACAACCGCCAGTTTTCTGCCTGAAATCACCTCTGTCATACAAGCCTCAAGCGGAGTTTCCACCTGAACATCCTCTGTAGGAAGATCGTTTAGCGCTTCATAACCCATAAGCATTGCAATCTCTCCGACCAAAGCTCTGAACTCATTGGTTCCTGTGTTTTTATCGCGAAGTCTTGAAATCTTGTGCTGTACCAACGGATGCTTATTAATATAAACTTTTGACATCTTTCACCTCAATCTTTAATTTAATTCTCCTTATTATAGTTCAAAAAAACATATAAGTACATAGAATTATTTTGTTGCAGGAGAATACTTTACAAGAACATAGTCTCCAAGCTCATGCGATACAGGTATTGCTATAAAGATATCTCCTCCGGCTTCATATGAAAATACCTTAGGAAATCCTTCGTTTATGTCATTTTCCTTAATCAGCGGGAAGTCCGCATCCTCAAGTAAAGTCTTTAATATGTCAACACTTAAGGTTTTTTTGTACTCTGCAAATCCTGCCGCCTGTGCATTGGAAGCGTTCTCAAGTACCACATCATCTGAGAGTATATAGTTTGCGATTGTAAGCGGATCCGCAAAGTCTGAAAGTCCGATACTCTTTCCGCTCTCAAGGTCGATATTGTTTGTAAAAATAATATTGTTGTCACCGCTTTTTCCTGTGTATACAATACTCATTCTCTTGCCGCTCTGATTCTTTATATTGTATTTGATCTCTACATCGGAGTCGGGTGCTTTTGCAAATGTACTTAATCCAAGCTTGGCATTATCTGAAATCATAGTGTTCAGAGAAGTATCATCCTTGCTTCCTGTAAGCTTAGGATAGGATATCTCACTTTTATCCTTGGAAAAACTTTGTGACTGTTCGGTGATACCCTTTTTAGCTTCAGCGGTAGGTTTTTTGTTATCGGTAGCGGTTTTACTTTCATCGGCCGATGCTGTGGTAGGAGACATGGCTCCGTTTGCCTCGGTTGTCATAATACTTTTTAAGTCTGTAGTATCAGCCTTTTTACAGCCTGCAAAAAGCAGAGGCATTGCAACTATTGTCAAATATAAAAATAATCTTTTCATTTTCCCTCCATATAGATTGATACTTACATTATACATTAAACAGGCAAAAAGAAACATTAATTATAAATTAGATTTTGCACAACAAATGAAGAAGATACTTAAATGATTTTAAACCTTAACTTTTATATAATTAAGTTAATTTT